>NZ_JBHZAG010000027.1:0-103871 GCF_042754125.1 Amycolatopsis sp. NPDC059235 | reverse complement strand
GATCATGGCCGCCGCCGCGAACACGCTGACCCCGGTGGTGATCGAGGCGGGAGGCAAGGACGCGCTGCGGGGGGCGCCGGCCCCGCGCCGGCCCCCGGGCGCCCCCCCCCCCCCCGCGCCCCCACTCCCGAATTACCCTTGCTCAGAGGGAAATGTGCAGCTCACCGCCGCCGTGCGAGGTCTCCGCACCGCCGTGCAGGTCAAGGCCGAGGCCCTGGTGCCCGAGGTCGGAAACCGTCGAGACGGTGTCGTGCACCATGCCGACGCCGGCGTCGGTCCCGGTGTGCGTCTCGGTCGCGGCGTCGGAGCGCTCGGCGTCGCCGTGCGACATGAGCGAGTGCGCCTGCTGGGTCACACCGTTGACCGCGTGGTTCAGGCCATCGGCGCTGAGCGTGTTGCTCAGGCTGCCGACGTTGTCAGTGACAGTCCCGACAGCGTCGCTGACGTGCCCGGCAATGCCGCCGCCGGCCTCGGTCGCGTGGTCGGCGACCTGCGCGCCGGAGTTCGCGACCGGCAGGTCGCCGACGTTGACCGGCGACGCCGCGGCGAGCTCGCCGCCGACGTGCTGCACCTGCGAGACGGCACCGTCAGCCGCGGCGGCCGCCTGTCCGCTCGCCTGCGCGACGGCGCTGGAGTCCAGCCCGCTGGCCAGGTCGTTGCCCAGGGCGAGTGCACTGGTCGGGTTCTGCACCAGCGCGGTGACGGACGCGGCAGCGTTCTGCACGTCGCCGACGCCCGGAACCGCGGGCAGGGCCGGAGCCGCCGGAAGACCCGGCACAGCCGGAACCGACGGCAGCTCGCCGGCGACCGGCAGCGCCGGAACAGCGCTGGCGACGTCACCGACACCGGGCAGCGCGCCGACGCCCGGAAGAGCACCGGCACCCGGCAGCTCGCCCAGGCCAGGCAGCTGGCCAACGCCCGGGAGCTCGCCCAGACCCGGCACCTGCGGCAGCTCGCCGAGGCCCGGCAGGTCACCGGTCGCGGGCAGCGCCGAAGCGCCAGCCACGTCGCTGACGACCGGCAGTTCGCCGACACCGGGCAGGTCGCCGACGGCCGGCAGCGCACCCGCGCCCGGCAGCTCGCCGAGGCCGGGCAGCTCACCCAAGCCCGGCACCGCCGGCAGCTCGCCGAGGCCCGGCAGCTGAGGCGCACCCGCGGACGCGGCCGCACCGCCGAGCGAAGAGGTGAGCGCCTGCAGCTGCTCGATCGCACCCTGCGGACCGTCGCCGAGCGCAGTGGTCAGGTCGCCCGCCTGGGGCAGGTGGCCAAGAGAGGCCAGGTGGTCCACCGGGACGTAGTCGAGCACCAGCGGCGCGACCTCGTTCACGTCGGCGGCGCTGATGTCGCCCAGCCCAGCAGCGGCCAGCGCGGCCTGCGGGTCCTGGCCGAAAGCGGCGAGCGCGGACGGGTCTTGGAGCAAGGTGAGCGTGAAGTCGTGCAGAGTCTGCACCGAATCCATTGGGGGATCTCCACTTGTCGTGATTACGGGGAATGCCCGGCCCTCCCCGGCCGGGCGTGGCGCCCAAGGTAGGGACGGGGCACCCCCGCTCACATCGGGGTTTACACCCAGTCGCGCCTCGCTCAGCCGTTAGGGGGTCGATATGAGATCGTTAGGGAGTTAGGGGATCGGACACGCGGAACCCGGTTGGGTTAAATCCCACCCCACTCTTGCCCGTCTGACCCGAACGGGTGAGGATGCGTATCCGTTCAGTGAGTTACGCCCCTTGGCCGAACCCTGACTGCGACGAAGGGAGGAAGCGGCGGTGCCCTACGTGCTCGGCATCGACCTCGGCGCTGCCCGGACCCACGCCGCGCTCCGCCGCAGGCAAGGTGACCGATGGGACGATCCCGAGCCGTTGTGGCTCGGCGAGACCTCCCCGGCGACCGCAACCGCGCTCTTCCTCGACGACGAGGGTTACCTGCTCACCGGCGATGCCGCCACGCAAGCCGGTGCCGCCGTGCCGTCCCGGCTGATCACCGGCTTCCACCGCCGCGTCGGCGACGACGTTCCGGTATTCATCGGCAGCGAACCCTTCACGCCGGAATCCCTGACGACGGTCTTCGTCGAAGGCATCGCCGACGTCGCGGCCAGCCAGACCGGCGGACCACCGCGACAGCTCGTCGTCACCCACCCTGGTGACTGGGGCGGTTACCGGCGCGATCTACTCCGCCAGTCGCTCGCGGAGTCCGGTTTCAACGCGGTCACCCTCGTTCCCAGCGCGGTCGCCGCGCTCTACGCCCACCTTCCGGAGCCCGGCGCGGGCGACCGGACGGCCGCAGTGTGCGAGTTCGGCCCGGACGGCGTCGCGGTCACTTTGGCGACCGCTTCGGGAGCCAGCGGATGGATCGCCCGGACCAGCACGGAAGGCGTCGCCCCAGGTGCCGCGATCACGACCGCGTTCGGTCTCGCGCAGGCGGCCAACGTCACCCCAGAGTCGCTGGCCGGCATCGTGTTCTGCGGCGAACCCGTCCAGGGCGCCCGCCCTGGACGCCTGCCCTGCCCGTTCTTCACCGGCCCTCAGCCCGCGGATACGGCCGCCATCGGCGCCGGGATCCTCGCCAGCCAACGGACGAGGCCCCTCGCGCGACGGGAAGCCCCCGCCCCCGAAACCACCTTGCTGCCGCGAGTCGACCGAGAACCCGAACTTCCGGACAGACCCGAGCGGCCGCCGGTGGAGATCACTCCATTCACGCTGCCGGAGCCCGAAGGCGCTGCCAAACTGATGCGTCGCTGGCGACCGCTCGCCGCCGCGGCAGCGGTCCTGGCGATCAGCTCCTCGATCCTGATCGCGGTCCTCACGTCTCACGAAGCGACCGCGGACAAGGAACCCGCTTCTCCCCGTCCCCCTGTCCTGAGTTCGTGCGCCCACCCAGCCACAGCTCCCTCCGGTGAAGGTCACTGTTGAACGCACTGCTGGCGAAAACCGGCAACGACGCCGTCCACCCCGCAGCCCGCCGCCTCCTTGAACAACTCGCCGACACCCCCGCGGCCCCAGTCCGGCTCGTCGTCGTGGCCCCAGGCGGTTACGGCAAGACTGCGTTGCTGGGTGCCCTCGACCGCAGCTATCGCGAGGCGGGCGTCGAGGCCACCGTCATCGACGACGCCGACCAGCTCGACGACGAAGACCTGACCAGGCTCACCATGCTCGCTGCCGCCAAAGAGGGACCGCTCGTGGTGGCACACCGTCCAAACCCCCGCGCGCAGGCATTGCGGGCGCTCGGCGAAACGCTGCTGCTGCCGCCGCTGACCGTCGACGAAGTCGGCAAGCTCGCGAAACAACTCACCGGCCGCACCGCGGATGCCTCCGCCCTGCATGCCAACACCGGCGGTGTCCCGCGCCTCGTAGAACGCGTCGTAACCGCCCGCCTCGCCGACTTCCGCGCTGAGCTGGCCGCCCTCGACGACGACGTCCTCCGCTACCTCATCGCCGCCGAAGCCGGCGCGGCTCGCAACCTCGATCTGCTCTGTTCCTTATTGGAGCGCACACCGGACGAACTGCCCGAAGTCGTCGACGGAGCCCGCGCTACCGGCCTCCTCGACGCCGAAGACATCCTCCTGCCTGCCGCCGCCGAAGCAGTCCGTGCTTACGGGCCGCGTGCCCGTCGCCTGGCGGTTTTGCAACAACTCGTGGAAGCGCAGCTGACCCGCGGCCTGCCCGTACTTGACCTCGCGACCTCGCTCCTCGATGCCGGCAGCTCCGGTGCCTCCGCAGCAACCGCGTTCGCGACCGCAGCAAGCGAAGCGCTCCCCACCGATCCAAAGCACGCCGCACGCCTCTTCGAAGCCGCAGCGGAAGCCGGTGCCCGCGACTCCGCGACTACCACCGGCTGGGCTCGCGCCGCCGCACTGTCCGGGGATCTGGACACCGCCCTTCGCCTAGGCGACGGCATGTTGTCTGGCGAAGACCCCGAGGCACGAGCCGCCGGTGCGGAGATCGCCGCGACAGTCCTAGCCCACCGCGGCGAACTGGCTCGAACCGCAGAGCTGTACCGCTGGGCTGCGGCCACGGACAACTGGTCTCGTCAACACGCAGCCACGTTGGTGTCCAACGCCAGCGGCTCCACCCCGGCAGGCACCGAAAATCCCGATGCCGCAGCACCGAGCAATGAGGACGCAAACCACCCGACGGCAGCCAATTCGTCGCACCCTCAAGCCTCTGCGCTCCCTCACCGCACGAACGCGGCCGAAGCTCCAGCCGATCCCGCTTCGCCGACACCAATCGCATACGTTCCCAACGGGAATGCCTCTTTCCCGACGTCGCCCCAACCAAATGGCGAAACCTATCGCTGGGTGGGCCCTGGCGCGGTGGATGCGTTCGCCACGATCGCCCTTGTCGGAACCGGCCAGGCCACCGACGGCCAAGCTGTCGCCACCGTCCCGATGCCGGGCGTCGCGCCGACGTTGTTCACCGGTGCCGCGGCGCGAACAGCAAGCGGGATCGTGGAATCGGTGTTCGGTTGCGGCACAGAGGCGCTCCCGACACTCGTCGGTGCCGCGGCGATGCTCGAACCAGCGGTCGGCGGTGCGCCGCTTCCGGACAGTCCGGCCGCGCTCGCCGCACTCGCTGGTCTGCATGCTGGCGAACTGGCGCTCGCCGAATCAGTGTTGGAACGAGCACTGGCCAGCAGCGTCGGCGGCGACCTGCTCGCCACCCGGCACCGGCTGCTGCTTGGTTGGGTCGCGATGACCGGCGGCCATCTCGCTGCCGCGACTGAACACCGAGACGCCGTTGCTGGCACCAAACTTGAAGCCCGCGACGAACTGTTCTTCGCCACACTGGAACTCGGCCTCGCCCGACGGGCGAGCGATCTGGTCGGGCTGCAACAGTCATGGGAGCGGGCGTATCAGGCATCCATGCGTCAGCAAGTGGACTTGTTCACTCTGTTGCCGTTGGGAGAACTGGCAATCGCAGCCGCTCGGACCGGTGCGCACGCCAAGCTGTCCCGGCGGCTGGAGCGCGCTCACGCCATGCTGGACCGTCTCGGCAATCCTCCTTTGTGGACAGTCTCGCTGTGCTGGCACGAACTGCACGCCGCGATCACCACCGAAGACCGAGCCACAGCGGAAAGGCAACTGGCTGCGCTGAACCGCTTCGCGGACTGCGGTCGCTATCCGGCCGCGCTCGCCCGCGCCGCCGGGTGCTGGCTTGCCGTGCTCAGCGGCACGTTCGATCCGGGCGAAATCTCCGCAGCGGCCGCGGAACTTCACGAACTGGACCTGTGCTGGGACGCTGCCCGACTGGCCGGCCAAGCCGCGATTCGCACGTCGGACCGCAAGGCGATGGTCCAGCTCCTCGAAGCGGCTCGGCAGTTCCAAGGCACAACTGGACGCCTTGAATCCTCCACCCCGACGCCGGGCGCGGCGACCGGATTGAGCGCACTGAGCGAACGAGAACTGGAGGTCGCCCGCTTAGTGGTCGACGGCCTGACCTACAAACAAGCTGGCAGCAAACTCTTCATCTCCGGCAAGACCGTCGAACACCACATGGCCCGCATCCGCGGAAAACTCGGTGCCACAGACCGTCGCGAGCTCCTCGCGACCCTGCGTGAGCTGCTCGCCAAACCGACCGTGCATTGACTCGCGGACGGCCTCAGTCCCGGCTGGGGCCGAAACGTTCGGTCCGGATCGACTGCGGCGAATGTCCCAGTGCGAGCATGATGTCCGCAGCGGTTTCGACAAACCCGGTCGGCCCGCAAATGTACGTGGTGGCACCGAATTCAGCTGGCCATACGGCGGTATTCAACGTGGCAACGTCGATGCGCCGCGGAATACCGGAGAGGCCTTCAGGAAGCTCTCGGGTGTAAACGTAGGAGATATCCAAGCCTGCGTACGGACGGCGAAGTTCCTCGGCGTAGTACAGCTCCGCCGGGGTGCGCAGCGAATAGACCAGCCGAAACAGCGCTTTGCTGCCAGCTTCGCGACGAGCCCGGATCATCGACATCAGCGGGACGATGCCTGCGCCACCCGCGACGAGCAGCACCGGGGCCGAATCGGTGGGACGCCATACGAACCAGCCGCCGATCGGGCCGCGGATCTCGACCGGGTCTCCGACCGCGTAAGGGCCGGTCAGGTGTTCGGATACCTCGCCGTCGGCTACGCGCTGCACGGTCAGCTCGATTCGATCTCCGTTCGACGGTGTCGCGAGCGAGTAGCTGCGTTGCGCGGTGTAGCCGTCAGCTGCAGTGAGACGAACGTCGACGTGCTGTCCCGCGAGATGGCCAGGCCACCCGGGGATGTCGAAGACCAGCGTGCGCGCGGTCGGCGTCTCCTGCCGGATCTCCGCGAGCCGGGCGACGCGCCACGCTAGTCGCCCTGATACCGCTGTTCTCGCCATGGATCTCCGTAGTCGTGGTAGCCGGCCGTCTCCCAGAAGCCTGGGTCGTCCTTCGTCGCGAGTCGCAGCTCGCGCACCCATTTCGCGGACTTCCAGAAATAGAGGTGCGGCACCAGCAGCCGGGCGGGCCCACCGTGTTCCGGGGTGAGCGGCTTGCCGCCGTACTCGTAGGCGATCCACGCTTGCCCGCCGAGCAGGTCGGCAAGCGGGAGGTTTGTGGTGTAGCCGCCGTAGGAATGTGCCATGACGTAATCAGCGGCGGTATCGAGGTCCCCGACAAGCGCGTCTACTGGGACTCCGCGCCAACGAGTGTCCAATTTGGACCATTGAGTGACGCAGTGGATGTCGACCGTGATCTTCTCGCTGGGCAGCGCCATCAGTTCCGACCACGACCACGAGCGGCGTTCGCCTCTTTCGGTCACCACCGCGAACTCCCACCGCTCGGTGCTCACCCGAGGGGTCGGCCCGGCCGAGAGAACCGGGAAGTCTTCGGCGAGATACTGCCCTGGCGGCAACCGCGGGCTAGCCCCACGGGCGCGTCCGGTGAAGCCTGGCGTGACGACTCCCATCGCGCTCCCTTCCGGACATACCTGGCAGCTCCGCCCCTTGGACGCGAGACTACCCGCGCACCCGCAACCCGAGCGACGTGACGAGCACCGCTGCCTGCTCCGGGGACACGATCGCGCCAGCCAGCGACGCACGAGTCAGGTCAAGCGACGACAGATCGCTCCCCCGCAGCTCAGCGCGCGTGACGTCGATGTCCCGCAGTTCCGCCCCGGACAGATCCACGTCGGTGAACACCGCCCCTGAGCATTTCGCCTTCGTGAGGTCCGCTTCGCGCATCCGGACACCCTGGAACGTGACTCCACGCAGGTCGGCACCGTTTAATCCGACGAAAGACCAGTCTCCGCCCGTTACGCGCAACGGCCGCAGGTCACAGTCCTGGAATCGGCTGCCGACCAGCTTGCATCCGGTGAACTCGGCGTCGAATAGGTTGCACCCCTTGAACACGCATCCGGTGAACGCCGAGTCGGTGTGCCGCGAAGCGTTGAACTGGACGTTCCCGAACACACAGTCCAGGAAGGTGACACCGCGCGTGACGGCCTCGGTGAGATCGACCTGGTGGAACTCACAACGCACGAACCGCCGCGCCGTGAACTCCTCCGCGTACCAGTCTTCCCGCCGGTAGACGCGATCCTCGACCATCTCGGCGGCGGGCGGCTCCGGGTCGTGTTCAGGCATTCGCCAAGCCTAGTTGGCTCCCCTGCCGGACGGGTGCCGGACGCGACGTGAAGCGTCTCGTCGCCATCGGATTCCGGCTGGTGATGGCCAGGAACGCCGGGACCGCTGCATGTGCTGTGCCGCCTGTCGCCCGGGCGGTTGCGTGGTCGGCTCCTTCCGCTCTGTTACGCGGCCCATGCCACAGCGAGGAGCGGTCTCCTCAGGACAGCCATACGATGGCCGGATGAGCGAAGGCCGATGGTTCGATGCCTGGGTGCCTTGGCCCGAACTGTCGGGCTTGGCCGCCGCGGGCCGGGCATTGCTGCCCGCCGTGCCCGCGACCCCGGCCGCGCTCGCCCGAACTGTCACCGAGCAACTGGTGGGCCGTCGCCTCACGACCACCGTGCAAGGCCACGAAGTCGGCCTGACCCTCACCGAACTCGATTACCCGGCGGATTCGCTTCGCCTGGCCACCGGTCGGGTGGGAGACGTCCGCATTGTCGCGGAAGACGTCGACTGGCCAGTTCCGAGCAGTTCGGCGGCCCCCGTTGAGCACGGCGTCGGCAGCCTTGGCGGCACTGCTGGCTCGTCTCGATCCGGAGCGGCTGCAGCAGCGTCGAACGCGCGTGGCGAAACGAAGGCCCCGACCACCGCGGGTGCATTCGGTGTGCCTGCGGGGAAGGGCACGCGACTTCCCGCCGACAAGCCGAGGAACACGAACGGCTCGCCGGACACGGCTGGTCTTGCGTCTGCCCGCATCGAACTGCCCGGCGACGACCGAACTGCCGCACGCCCATCCGGTCCACGAGAGAACACGGCATCGTCGGATTCTGTTCAGGCGCAACGCGATCGCCGAATCTCGAAAGCCACACCAGGTGTCGCAGCGCGGAACCCCAGCTCGGCACCTGACGCACCAAACGCGGAACCGCACGAACCTGAGCAACCGACTTCTCGGCGGAACTCCGGGCGACCGTCCACCAGCCGCGAAGCAGGGTCGGCAAGCCGGCCAGCTGCCGACACGCCTGCGCAGTCAGACGTCGACCGCATTTCGCTGCGCCGCGTAACCGTGCTCGCCAAGGACGTACGGCTTCGAGGATTGCCTTCGCCAGCGGTGATTCCCGGATCTGTCGAACTCGAGATCGAAATGAGCGGGGCGGTGGTGCGGGATCGGGTTGCCGCGGCACGTCCCGATCTGATCGCGACGCCGCATCCGGAAGGTATTCGGGTGCGCTGGCGAAAGCATCCGCACTGGGGACATTTGACCTTCGTCGCAGACATCGCAGACGACGCAATAGTGCTGACCCCGACCGCGCTCCGTCTCGGACGATGGGCGAGGCGTCCCCCGAAGCGGATCCGGCCGATCGTGCTTCCGCTCCCGGATCTGCCGAAAGGGTTGCGGCTGACCGGAATCCGATCGGACGAAGACGAGCTCGCGCTGACGATCGCAGCCGACGAATGGCCCGGACGGCTCGCCCGGATTCCCTTGTCGGACATGCTGACCTGGCTAACGACAGCGGCAATGACACTGACACTTCCCGGATTCGGATCACGGTCCCTCCCCTGAACCGGCAGTGGCGTCCACCGAGCCCCGTCTGGGCCCGAGCAATGGATGCCGTACTGCCGTGATCCAGAGTGCTCGAACATCCGTTCGGAATCATCACTCGATCGGGGCAAGATCGAAAACCGTTGGCACACAAGGGAAACTCGAAAACGGGCCGAAATTCTGTCGGTGCGGTCGGCTAGCCTCGGAATCGAGCCGTCAATCGCTCCGAGGGGATGCCACCGATGACCGTCACCGCAGAACTGCTCCGAAGAAGCCGAAGACCCCGGCCCCATGCCGGGTCCCCGACGGCAAGCGCGTGTTCAGAGCGACGCTTGTTCCTCCACCGGAAGGCAGACCTCGAACCGGGTGTCGCCCGGTTCCGACGTCACTTTGATGTCGCCCGAATGCCGTTCCACGACGATCCGCCACGAGATGTCCAGCCCGAGGCCGGTGCCTTCGCCCACGCCTTTGGTGGTGAAGAACGGCTCGAAGATACGCTGGCGCACCTCTTCCGGGATCCCCGGCCCGGTGTCGCCGATCTCGACGCGCACCTGCTTGCCGACCTGCCAGGTGCGCAGGGTCAGCGTTCCCTCGCCGCCCATGGCGCCCACGGCGTTGTCGATGATGTTGGTCCACACCTGGTTCAGTTCGGCGGCGTAGGCGGGAATCCGGTCGATCGAGCAGTCGTATTCCTTGACCACGCGGATGCCTTCGCCGAGCTTGCCCGACATCATCACCAGCGTGGAGTTGAGTCCTTCGTGGACGTCGATGAACTGGTGCGGCGCGCGATCCATCTGCGAGTACTGCTTCGCCGCGCCCACGAGCGTGGAAACCCGGCTGGTCGAGTCTTCGATCTCGCCCATCAGCATCTCGGTTTCGAGTGCGTACGCGAGCCAGCGGATCGCGCCGTCGAGCAACCCTTCGCCCACCGATTCGAGAACGTGGTCGAGGTTCTTCGGGGTCAACCCGGCCGCGACGAAGATGCTCGCGAGGTCCCAGCCCTGGTCGATGCCGTGGTCGTCGAACCAATCGCCGATCTCGTCCTCGCGGTCGGCCTGCTGCATCGCGGTGAGCTTAGGCGCGTCGCCGACCTGCTTCACCAAGCGTTCCTGGACGTCGAGCAGCAGCTCGAGCAGATCCGGATCGATGTCTTTCTTCGCCAGGATCGCCAGCTTGTGCCGCATGCCGGCGACCCGCTCGCGCAGGGCGGCGGTCGCCCGTACCGCGGCCGCGGCCGGGTTGTTGAGCTCGTGCATGAGCCCCGCGGACAGTTCGCCGAGGGCGACGAGCCTGCGCCGCGACGACACCAGCGCGTCGGTGTTGCGCCAGCCGAGGTACATCCCCTCCAGCAGATGCGCCGCCATGGGGAACCATTGCCGGAATTCGACGGCGAACTCAGCGGCGGGAAGTGTGAGGAAGGTCAGGTCGCTGACTGCGTAGATCGTCGCGCCGTAGGTGGCTTCACTATCCTGGTAGGCCAGGAATTGCGTTGCACCGCAATAGGAACCCCGCTGATCGGATCGCTTCATCTCGACCTCGGCGCCGGCCACGACGCGGGTCATCCGCAGCGCGCCGTTGAGCAGGACGTAGAAGCAGGTGGCCGGATCGCCCTCGCGGATCACCACGGAGTCAGCCTTGAACTCCTCGCGCACCGCGTTCTGCTCGATCCAGTCGAGCTGCGCGTCCGAGAGATGTTCGAACAAGAACAGGCCGCGCAGTTCCTCGCGCGGCAAGGCGGGCTGAGTCACTGTTCCTCCAAGTATCGGTGGACCAGGGTCACGGCCATGGCGCCCTCGCCGACGGCGGACGCCACGCGTTTCACCGACTGCGAGCGCACGTCTCCGGCCACGAACACGCCGGGCACTGACGACTCCAGGTAATGCGGATCGCGGTCCAGCGTCCATCCCGGCGGCCTGCGTCCGTCTTCCACGAGATCCGGGCCGGTCCGGACGAATCCATGGGCGTCCCGCAGGACGCCTTTCCCCAGCCACTCCGTGCGCGGAGCGGCACCGATGAAGATGAAGAGGTGTTCCGTGTCCAGCTTCTCGGTCACGCCGTCTTTGCAGACCGTGATGGACTCGAGGTGATCGTCCCCGTGAGCTTTGACCACCGTGGTGTGCGTGCGGGTGTGGACGTTCTCGATGGCCGCGAGCTGCTCAATAAGGTAGTGCGACATCGAAGACTCCAGCGACGCGCCGCGGACCAGCAGCGTCACGTCAGTGGCGTGCTGCGCGAAGAACACCGCGGCCTGTCCCGCGGAGTTCGCGCCGCCGACGATGTACACGTGGTCGTTCGAGCACTCAGGCGCTTCCGTCGCGGCGGAGCCGTAGTAGACGCCCCGGCCGGTCAGCTCCTCGATTCCTTCGGCTTCCAGCGCGCGGTAATTGACGCCGCTGGACAGGATCACAGAGTGCGCAGCGATCTCGGATCCGTCGCCGAAGGTCACGACCCGGCTCGATCCGCGTGCTTCCAGGCCAACGACATCGCGAGCCGTGAGCACCTCGGCACCAAACTTCTGCGCTTGGCGGCGGGCTCGATCCGTCAGCTGTGCGCCGGACACGCCGTCCGGGAATCCCAGGTAGTTCTCGATCCGGGAGCTGGTTCCGGCCTGGCCGCCGGTAGCTTTGCGCTCGACGAGCACGGTGCGCAGCCCCTCGGAGGCTCCGTAGACCGCGGCTCCGAGTCCGGCCGGACCGCCGCCGATCACCACCAGATCGTAAAAGTCCTGTGCGGGCTGGGTAGAAAGGCCCACCGCATCGGCGATCTCGCTTCCCGACGGCTGTTTCAGCACCGTGCCGTCCGGCGTCACCACGACCGGGATGTCGGTCTCGCACGCGCCGGCGGCCTGCAGGATGCGGCCGGCTTCATCGTCGTCGACCGAGTACCACCGGTACGGCACGGCGTTGCGAGCGAGGAAGTCGCGCATCCGGAACGACGGAGCCGAGTACCGGTGCCCGATCAGCTTCGTCTCCTCGACCGGACGATCGCCGACCGCGAGCCAGGTCTCGACGAGAGAGTCGATGACCGGGTACAGCTTCTCCTCGGGCGGGTCCCAGGGCTTGAGCAGGTAGTGGTCGACGTCGACCACGTTGATCGCCTGGATCGCGGCGTCGGTGTCGGCGTAGGCCGTCAGGAGCGCGCGCCGGGCGTTGGGGAAGAGGTCCATCGCCTTCTCCAGGAAGACGATGCCGTCCATGTGCGGCATGCGGTAGTCGGCGAGGATCGCCGCGACGGCGTCGCCGCGCAGCTTGATCTCGCGAAGTGCGTCGAGGGCGTCGGCACCCGAGTCGGCGCGGATGACGCGGTAGTCCTTGCCGTAGCGGCGACGCAGGTCGCGCGCCACCGACCGCGAAACGGCGGGGTCGTCGTCGACGGTCATCAGGATCGGCTGGCTCACACGGCACAGCCTACGGTGTCCCGCCGTCCGTCGTGGCAAGCAACAGAACCAGGGACCGGCGCCCGCCGCGGCCGCCACCGCGACGGGCACCGGTTGTCCAGGTGGCGGCTACGGATAGCGCACCAAGTTCGCCGGTTTCGTGCCCGCCGGAGTGGTCTCGCCGTTGTCGTTGATCACGTGAGTGATCGTTCCCTGCTGGTTGAGCGAAACCGTCACCATGTCGTGGAATCGCACGTCCGGGGCGGCCGGGACGGCGAAAGCGCGCGAGCAGGCCACCGACGGGTTCGTGCTGAAGAAGCAGTAGCTGCCCAGGCCCCAGGCTTCGTGGCTGGTCACGTCCGGGGCGACCTGGTAGGCGGGGTAGCCCTCCGCCTCGCCGTTCATCCAGCTGGCCTGGTCGGGGACGTCGTAGGGCATCTCGTTCTGGAAGAAGTAGGTGCGCCCGCCGTTTCCGTTCCAGGCCACCTGGGTCTTCTGAAAGTGCTCGACGAACAGCCCGTAGACGGTCACGTCGTCGCCGTTCACGACCAGGCCGGTGTCGGCGGTGTTGGAGTTCCAGCCGACGTGGCTGTCGTCAGCTCCGTGGTCGGCCCGCCAGAGCCAGAGGTGGTCGCCGATCACATCGTTACTGTTGACGACCAGGCTGGTGCGCGCTTTTCCAGCGGCGGCACCGCCGATGCGGAAGAACACGTCGTGCAGCGACGTCGGGTTCGCCGAATGGTCGGCGTCCGACGCGGGGTCGCCGACCTGCATGAGCATGGCCGACGAAGTCGTTCCGGCATCGATGAGCAGGCCGGCGATCTTCACTCCGTCCACATCGTCGACCTTGATCGTAGTGATCCCGCCGTCCGGCACCAAGGTCGCGATGCCGAGGCCAAGGATGACGGTGTCCGGGCGGGTCACGTGCAGCGGCTGGTCAAGGTGGTAGACGCCTGGAGTGATCAGCAGGTTCTTGCCCGCCGTCAGCGCCGCGTTCATTTCGGCCGCGGCAGCGCCGGGCTTCACGATGAAGAACTGGCCGATCGGCAACGAAACGCCTGGCGCGCCGCCGTGTTCCCAGGTGACCCCGGAGGTGTTGGTCCGCAGCGCGGGCACGAACACCCGGTAGTGCCCGGACTCGTCGACCTGAAGGCATGGCTTTTCGCGCACGACCGGGGTCTGGTCGACCGTCGTGTAGGGCGGGTCCGGGAAGGTGCCGGCGGGTGCGCCGTCCACTCCGACGAACACCATGTTCCAAGTGGACCCGTTCCAGCTGCCGAACTGCGAATCGCGCGAGATCCATTGCTGTTGCGACCCGGAACGGATCTGGCCGTCGATCTTCGTGTCCGAGATCCAGCCACCGCTCGACCAGCCACCGCCGTGGTCGAGGCGGAGGTCGCCGCGGACGTGCATCCGTCGATACGGACTCGCCTGCGAAACGGCCCACTGATCCGCGCCCCCGACGGGGTTCACTGACAGGTTTTCCGCGCCGCGCCAGAAGTTCTGGGTCGCATTGTTCGGGGGGAACCAGTCCGCCTCGACGTGCACCGCACCGTTGATCGTCACGGCGTCTGGCGTGCTGCCCAATCCGAGGATTTGGGTGTAGAAGCCGACGTTCACGTCGTTGGAGTACGTGCCCGGCTTGAACAGCACCGCGTAGCGCTCGCAACCGAACTGGTTCTTCTCCTGCTCCGCGAAGATCGCGTCCAGCTTGCGCTGGATGCTCGCGCTCGGCATCGACGGATCGAAAACGACGACGTTCGGCCCCAGGTCCACTTGTCCCGGCGGCGGAGAAGGAGTGCCACCCACGGAGATCAGTGTGAACGACCGGTTGGCGGCGTCATGACTGCCGTGCTGCTGAGGCTTCTCGTGGCCGGCGGCCGGTCCGGACGGGTGCGATTCACCGTCTCTGCCGGAGTCAAGATCGACAACCGGCGCAGTCGGATGCGCTGGCCATCGCAGGTCGACCTCGGGGAACGGCAATCGCGGCGGGACTGCGGCGCGGCACGTTCGCAGAGCGTTCGTTTCCTCCGGAACAGGAAGCTCGGAGCGACGGGTGATCGTCTCCGCATCGCCCTCACGGGTGAGGTGAAAGTGCCAATCGTGCGCGTTTGTTCCGGTACCGATGTACGTGCGGGCCAGCGGCGCGGACCTGGCGGACGGCTGAGCTGCGGCTCGCTGAGCGTTCACCGCCGCGGCTGGACCGGGCCACGCTTCAGCATTTGCGGCGAGGGGTTGATAGAGCAGCGCTCGACTGTTCCGCGCGGGGAGGTAGCCAGCTGGGTTCGGAGGTGTCTGCGCCAGAGGCGCCACTCTCCGTGATGTGGGACCCATCGCCACCTCCTCGCCGAGACGGGATCGTCGGGCGAGCTCAGCCGGGGATGCGGTCCGCCGTAGGGCAGGAGGTGGCTTGATGTCGCGACTGCGGAGGAATGTAACCGCGGGCACACGTACGCTCAACGCAAACCTGAAGAAAAGTCAGGAAGGGCAGGCGACCTGCACTAATACGCTAGGAGAGGGCGGCAATGACACCGGCTCGGCCAGCTTGACGCAGCCTTCGGGTGCGCTTGCGGCACGTAACCGACCCCCTGCCGAAGGCCTTCAAGGCGGGGTGTACTGTATGTCCATACGAGATGCGGAGTTAACCTCTGCTTCGGGGCTATGGCGCAGCTGGTAGCGCACCTCACTGGCAGTGAGGGGGTCAGGGGTTCGAGTCCCCTTAGCTCCACAGGTTCGATGAACCCCTTTGATCACGCGGTGGGCGCTGGCCGGAGGGGTTTTCTCGTGTCCGCGGGTTGATCTCGCGCGATCGGGTCGAGCTGCTGCGGGGTGTCCCAGGTGGGGATTTTCTGGGGCGTGCTGCTCCAGTGCCCGCGCTTGCGAGCAGCGCCCTTTCCTCTTCCCTGCCGGGCAAGGCGGGAGTTGTCCCTCTTTCCATCGGCAATAAGGGCACGCGGATTCGGCCTTTGCCGTCGTGTCCGGGATGGCGGAATGGGAGGACGAGATTTCGCCGCCGCCCTCTTCTGTTGCGCGGGGCGGGGGCTGCGGGTGGCTTTGCGCCAGCGGCGCTGCAGGTCGGCCAGCAACCGGGTCTCCACTTCGCGTGCCACGTGCGAATACGTCTCCACGACCCGGTCGGGCAGATGGTGGCCCAGACGGCGGGCCTGCGCGATCTCCGGAGCCCCGCCCGCGATCAGCCACGTCTTGTGGCTGTGCCGCAACCCGTGGAACGTCAGCCCGGGACACACCGAATGGGCCCGGACTCCGGGCCGGTGGCAGCCGTCGATCGCGGGCCGCAGGACACGACGGTCGAAGGTGGAGCGCCACAGCCAGGTCCCGCGCGAGGTGGTGAACACGAACTCGAACGGATGGCTTTCCAGGTGCTGGCGCAGCAACCGGACCAGGAACGGCGGCAACGCGACCTGCCGCGCCGACGACGGCGTCTTCGGCGGCCCCAGCCACCGCCGGCCCCGGCACTCGTGCAACGACCCCCGCTCCGGATCCACGACGAGATGCCCCGTGTCGAGATCAAGGTTGTCGCGGTGCAGCGCGGCCAGCTCGCCCCACCGGCAGCCCGTCCACGCCACGGTGATGACCAGCAGCCGCGCGATGTCGCCGCCCAGAGCGGCGGCCTGGTCCGCGATCCGCAGCACCTGCTCCGGCGTCGCCCACACCCGCTCTCGGGTCAACGTGCGACAGCGCCGACCGCGGCGACGGCGCTGCCGCACCGGATTCACCACGATCAACCGCTCGTCCACCGCATCAGCCAAGATCATCGACAACAGCTTTGCCCAGCTCGACACCGTCGCCGCCGCGTAACCCGCATCGGCCGCCGCCGTCTTCCACGCATCGACCTGAAGCGCGGTGATCTCCCCGATCGGCGTCGCCCCGAAACGCGCCAGCAGATGACACCGCAAGTAACTGTCGTAGTTGTCCACCGTCCGCGGATCCAGATCCTGAACCGGCAACCACCGCCGCACCCAATCCTCAAACAACACACGGCCATCCGCAGGATCGACCCACACCTTGCGACGCCGATCAGACTCCATGTCCCCGGCGTAACCGGCGGCCGCATTGTGCGTCGCGAACCCCGGCACCGAACCAACACGCCACCCGCCCGGCGATAACAAACCCGCCACGAACACCGCCAGACTGCTCCACCCACGCCACGACAACCTCCCGACACGCGACAGCACGCCGTTTCCGTCATGCGCCCAGACGACCGAGAAGTCAACCCATGGCGGCCAAGAACGCCGTCGAGCTTCGACCGGTGGGGAAGCGAATGCGCATCCTTGCCTGCGCGTCTCTTGAAGAACAGGTCTCGACAACTGATCGCGCGGCTTCGAGCAGGCGGCTCCGAACAGCGAGCGCGGATGCAGCGTCGAGCGCAACTCGCATGTTCGTTGAACATCTTAGACGGCAACGTCGTCTGCATCCCTAGCAGAAAGCCAAGACAGCTTGCAGCGAACGCCAGCTGCAACGCGCCATCATCTGGTGCACGCTGAGGCTCAACGTCGCGCCTCACCCGCACTCAAGCTTCCGTTGTAACGGCGTCTGTGTTCGATGCCGCGGGCGGTCAAAACCCGGGCCGCCAAGTTCGTCCAGGTCGTCACGACCGAAAGGAAAGCGGCACGGCACAGCAGACGGGGCCACGTCACCTCGCTGACGCGGGCGGAACGGGACGTGCCCCAGGGCTTAGCTCAGATCCCGCTCCGCCCCATCAGCTTGCCCTCGTGCAGCACGAGCTTCACATCCGCCTGGCATCGACGTTCGGCTCCACACCGGCACGATCGGCAGCCCGCGTCCACCTCCGCAGCGGCTGGTGGTTAATCTCCAGCTGACAAGTTACTTGCGCCACCGGAGGAAATGCGGAACACGTCAACGCGGCCGCATCCTCTGATACTCCTGCGGGTACTTCGACGAACCACATACAAACGCGTCCTTCCCCAAGCCGAAGCCACGGATCAGGGTGTCCGACCCACCGAGGGGAACCTCATAGCGTGGAGTCGCTCAGGCGTATCAATTCGCGGCCATTGCGGCGATGTGCGTATCGAGTGCCGCCACGAAATGGTCGTCGCGCCGCAAAGTGCTGGCCTTCAACCGCTCGGTGAATCCGGTCGTTGCTCCGAGGCTGAGCGGCTCGGAAGAGAATCGCTCCAAAAGGGCCGCCAGCGACATACGCGGTCGCAAGATGATTGGCCGTTCGCTGAGCTGCCATGCCTCCCGTTTCCCTGCCACCGACGACGCCGCAGCCGGCCAGCGCTGCCCCGGGGTCAACACACGGCGGTCGACATCCACAGGCACCCCTGGAGACACGAGACGACGACCAATCCACTCCGCCACGGGCACCGTGACAGCGTTGCCAACCATCTTCCAGCGCTCCCCGAGCTTGCCAGCACCCTCGGTCCAACCTGCTCTGAAACCTTGCAACCGCTCACCGGCATGAATGCTGGGGCGGCAGATCGCCTTGCCGATTTCTGCGCCGGGAATCCACACGCCGGGAGGCGAGGCGATGCCCAGCTTCGAGCCGCCTTTGAGGGTCGGAGTGACTCCTTCGCCCCAACCGATGCCACGGTTGCCCTCAGTCCAGTAGAAGCCATAGGCGCTGTGGCGCTTCCGGGCTACCGGAGCACCGATCTCATCGGCCAGAAGGACCTGGCAGGGGTCCTCAAGCTGAGAAGCCACGAGGAAGACTCTGCGGCGGCGCTGTCGTACACCGAAGTGTTGAGAATCCACCGTCCGGTAAGCCCAGTTCCAACCGTTCTCATCCAGCCACTCGGTGATGTGACGGATCGGAGCCCCGCCATGGAGCGTCAACATGTTGGGCACGTTTTCGAGGACTAGCCACGCCGGCGGAGAATCAGCGATCAGACGAAAGACCTCGCGGATGAGGCCCGACTCGTCGCCTGTGATTCCGGCCGTTCGACCGACCTGGCTCAGATCGGTGCATGGGAACCCCGCTGTCACGACGTCAGAGTCAGGTAAGGCTCCGAGTTCGCGGATATCACCCACGACAGGTGCGTCGAACCGTCGCCGGAGCGTGGTGGCCGCAGGCTCCCAGTACTCGCACAGCAACTCGGTTTCGATCCCAGCCCTGTCCAACCCGAGTTCGAGCCCGCCGATGCCTGAAAACAGTCCCACTGACCTCACGGGGACATCCTCGAGCGATTCGGGAGAAGAAGCAAGGCACCGCTCCGATTCTTTTCGATCTTCGGGAAGGCACCCGTGATGACTTTTATGATCTCTGGCACGGTCGGCTCATCGACTGGAGGTACTGGCTGATCTTCAGCCCGCTGCGCCCATGGTTCGATCTGAAGGTCTTCAGGGGCAGGAGCCGCGAGCGGACCGCTGCCGTGATTGCCCGACACGAGCAGTCCATCTCCCGGAACGCACCTGACGTTCTCGGCGGCCTTCACGAAGCTTCTGAGCGCGCCATCTCCGTCCTGTTCCTTGCTGTCAGTCCAGGTCGACCAGGACGCCGTGCTGGTGCAGCAGCTCCAGGCGCTCGCGCAGGCCGGTGGAAATGGCAATATCAGTGCTCAGCAAACCGCATTCAAGGCTGCGTTCGGCAGCAGCTTTGGAGAAGTTGGCGCTGGTGACCAGGGCTTCACGATCATCGACAGTGATCAGCTTGGCATGTTGTATGGCGTAGGCTTGGTTGGCGGGTTGCTCAAGGGTCCAGATCTGGGCCCCGACGAGCATACCGGCGACCATCTCCGCCGTCTCACGACGTTGGGCGGTGTCCACCACGACTGTGACTTCGACGCCGCGCTTGAGCGCGTTTCGCAGCGCGACTAGGTGTGGTGAACCCCAGCTCGCGGAATATGTCGCGGCGTACACCGAACCTTCCGCCCGGTTGATGAGGTCAAGGGCAGCCTTGGTCGTCCGCCCTTCGGCGCCAGGCACGTCGCGAGGGTTCGTCCAAACGATGTCTGGTCGCGAGACCCTCGGCACCGCTGCTATGCCCTCGAGCGCCGCGACGGCGCAGTCGATGTCTGCGTCGCTGCGCACAAGGTCCTGCAACAGCGTCTTCACATCCATCTGGTTGACACGGTACGCCTTCTTCGCCGCGAGGTTCGTGCGGCGGCGCTGCCGGAGATCGGCAGCGATACGCGCAGCTTCCTCCGGCGTGAGCAGCGCACCCAGTCGCGCGATTGCCGACACCTCAGCACACCTCGACCAGGCTCTCGAGCAGTCCGGGGGTCTTGACCTTCGGATCGTCCACAAGCCCCAGCAACATTCGCCGGTCGAGGAAGCGGTTGGTCCGCTCACAGCTGGTCTCGCTCAGGAAGAGGCAGAAATGGCAGGCGGCTCCGTGTAGGAACTCCTCCTTTCCCTCGGGCACGCGGTGACTGCAGATCGGGTCCGATGAACAACGCAGTCCTCGACGAAGCGCCTTCGCGGCCAGGTCTTCCAACTTGTCCGGCTTGGCGAGCTCCACGAGTCCCCCGAGCGTTCCCTCGCTGTCGGACGCTGTGGTGCTGATCAGCAACCCTGCAGCCGGCGGGTGCTCGTCATCGCCCTTCCACGCATATATCCGCTCCGTGAGGCTCGCCGACCCATAGCCGCTCGACATCGCTGCCTCGCGGATCAACAGATGCGACAACGTATGGATCGCCCAGTAGCGCGGCGGCGGAAACCGATCGTCCGGGTCCAGGTCGTCGGCAGTCCTGCTGGTTCGGCGCCGGAAGTTGAGGCGATGTGCCTCCTCGAACCGACCCCATACTCCCAGGGTCTCGACCGATTCTTCCCATGGAGCAATTACGGATTCGTCGAAGCGCAGGAACACTCCCTCGCCTCTGTCCTCGGTAGCGGGCACCCAGGTCGGCCTCCCGTTCCGGGTCAAGGGCGCGACCCGCTGCCGTGCGTCGTCCATGCGGTCGAGCGCGTCGATGCGAGTGAAGCCGATGAAGGCATTGACCTTCTTCAGCTTCTCGACGGCGACTGTCTCGACAACGACGTCCGACAACAGGGCAGGGACATCGCGTCGCACGGCGCGGAAGTCAGCCATGCCGGAGTGGCGGGTGTACTTCTGCTCGTCGGTCAGGACTGCCCATTCGGGGCCGAGAATCGTCCGTGGATCAGCACGCTTCCCGGGCGCTGTCGCCGCGTGGGGTACCGACTCGCCACGAGCGAGCTGCACGGCCTGCCACAGCACGTCGTCGGGTACGTCGTCGAACGCGTCGGTCTGCGCGATGCTCGACGCCATCATCCGAAACATGCCGACGGCGGATTCGTCCTGCGGTGCGTCCAACGCGTCTTTGGGGAGTGCCCGCAACTCCGGCACGAGTTCCTCCGGCGTCGCTGCTTCCTCGCGCGGCAGTGCCAGCAGGCTCAGCGTGGAGGGGAACCACTGGTTGGCCGCACCGAGCATCATCAAGCGGCCTTGATGCTCACAGGGAAAGAACGCGTCGAGATGTGCGTGGCGACCGCGGCAATACGGGAGTTTGTCTTCCGCCGTGCGCCCAGTCGCTTCCCGCATACCCCGTCGAGAGTCGCACGAGAGGCACATGAGCTGGACATCCGGACCGATGTTGCTCTTCCATTCCCGCATACGCAGCTGCGGCAGTGCGTCGCCGCTCGCGCATGCGCGACCACGATGCACCCAGGCCACGTACGGAAACTCGTCGAGGTGGCCGGCGACGCAGGCGATCAGGTAGCGCGCTGGAACGACGGCCTGGTCGGCACCACTGCCCTTGCCTTGAAACCCCTTGCATCGCTTGTGCACGAATTTCGCTTGGTCAGGGCGGTAGCGGTTGGTGTTCTGATAGGCGAACATTTCGTGCGAGACCGGCGCGAGCAGACCGCAGCCCGTGCAGCGCAGCCATTGCGGGAAGATGCGGCTGGGTATGCCGAGGTCGACAGCGTCGGTGCCAGCATGTCCCTTCTCTTCCGGGGCCCACGGCGGCTTCCGGAGCTCGCTGACCTGGTCGCCGAGGTGGGAACGGACGAGGTCCAGGAGGCGTCGCTCGAGGACCACGTCGATAACAGGGCGGCGGTCGTAGATCCGGTCCCATGCCTCGAGGCCGTGTGGCATCACGGCGAGGTGGGGCAGGTCGATGGTCGCACCGATGCCGTTGGTGTAGAGCATCGCCGACGGGCGGATCGATCCGACACGTGCCCGGTTCTTGGGATTGTTCTCCTCGACATCGCCTGTCGGGTCCAGATCGGCGACTCCGACAGAGACCGGTTCGGATGCGTTGACGAGAGCGTTGTCCGTGGCCTGCTCAGTCACTGCGTGACCTCCTCGGGGAACTTCCAATCCGGCCGCTCCCGCGGCTCCTTGAAGGCGAGCCGATCCGCGCTGGGGCTGACCAGCAGGTTGATCTCGGGCTGGACCTCGCGCATCGAATTGGCGACGACGAACACCCGGTCGGCCTGTGTGGGCAGCTTGGTTTCAGGGCTCATCAACAGCGGCCAACCGGCCTTGTTCTGCGGCGGGCGCTCGTAGAACAGCTGTCCGTAGGTCTCTTCGGCCTTGTCGTGCCAGCGGTCGAGCCGCTGCAGGAGCTTCAGTCGCATCCGGTCTGCGGCCTCGGGCGTGTCCGCCGCCGGCCCCGCCCGACCGACCAGCTGCTCAATCAGGTTCTGCACCACCGGCATCTTGCTGGCCACCCGTCCGGCACCGCCTTCCGCAGACAGCGATCGTTGGGTGACCCGTGCCACGCCGATTAGCACACCCATCAGGCCACGCTCCATCGCAGTGTCGGAGTACGGCGTGACGCTGAGCGCCTCGACCTGTGCGTAGAAGGTCTCGTGGTAGTGCCGGAACTGCTCGAAATGCGCCATGTCGCGCGGCCGCGACCAGTTCGCCAGCGACACCACGAGCCCGGGCTTCTTCGCGTCACGACCGACGCGTGAGGATGCCTGGATGTACTCCGCGGTGTTCTTCGGTTGACCTACGACGAGCATCAGACCCAGCCGAGGCACGTCGACACCGACCTGCAGCATCGAGGTGGCGAGGACGACGTCGTACGGCTTCTCCCCCCACGGCGGCGGTGTCTTCCCCGCTTCCTTGGCCTCGGCGACTGCCCTGCGGTGCTCCGCCCGGCCCTGGGTGCTCCAGCGACGGCTGAACGGCCGTGACAGCTTGTCGAGCGTCTTGGCGATGTCCTCGGCCGAGATGCGCGAGGTAAGTTCGCCGATTTCCAGGCCTTCCCGATCGGTTGTGCGGCGAGGGAAGGGCTCGGTGTTGCCTGTGACGCGGATCGTGACGTCGTCGTCGAGATAGCGTCGCATGCCAGCGAGCTCGCGAGTGGCAGAGAAGTAGCCGACGGTCGTCAGGTAGGGATCTGCGGCATCGCCATGGGTGTCCAGCAGCTTCTGACCGGCGAGCAGCAGAACTTCTGCGAGCCGGATCTCGGCCAGGGTGAGCCGGATGCCGTGGGCGCAGACTCCGAGGTACTTCCTTCCAGGATCGTCGTCGGAGACCGGCTTTTCTTTGGAGAAGTACGTGTCGCGGACGTCGAGCACCTGGGGCGGAAAGACATCGACGCCGCGACCATAGAGCGCTTCGACCTGCCGGTCGGCGTTCGCGACGGTGGCCGTGGAGGCTACTACGAGCGGGCGGATCGTCCTGCCATGACGTGGGTACGACGACAGGAGGTCGACGGCGTTTTCGAAGACGCCGACAGCGGTGCCGAGCGCACCCGTGATGAGGTGCAGTTCGTCCTGGATAATCAGGTCCGGTGGGCGGAGTCGATCGACCTTCTGCATGACGACCTTGGGAAGAGCGCCCTTTGCGTTGTGTGATTGCGCTTGCCCGCACCCGCCGCGAGCGTCTGGATGCCGGTAGCCGTGGCGGGGACACCACTCGTCGACGTACCCGAACAGGCTGGCCGCCTCGCCTTCGCGGGCGAGTCGAGCAAACTTGTCGACGGTAGCGAGAAGGAAAGTGGGAGGGTTGCGATAGATCTCGTCGTCGACGGTGGTGATGGGAAGCCCGCCGTCGACGTCGCCGTCAATGGAGAAGGCACAGTCGGCTCGCTTGCGATCACCGCAGTAGACCTGCACGCGTTCCGTGACGGGATCGGGGTCGACGTCACGCTTGGGGTCGATCTTGGTTCCGCACCAGGGGCAGCGCTGGAGCTGAAGCACGGTGAGGCCGTGAGCGCGCCACGAATTCTCGCCCCTGGCTTCGACGACCTGACGTTCGGCATCCTTGTAGCGTTTGGGACTGACGGCCGAACCCACCCAGAGGCCGATGGTGAACGGCTTCTCACCCCAGGTCGCGATGTCCTCCTGCCGGATCAGCTCAGCGGCGCATACAAGCGCAGCGGCGCGTTGGAATTGCTGCGAGGTGAGGAGCCGCAGCGTGTAGCGCATGAGGACGGCGACGCCGTCGCCACCGTCGAGCATGCCGTCGTCGGTCTCGACCTTGCCCTGCAGCCGCCGGATCGCGAAGGTGTACGCGGCGAGCCCAAGATAAGCTTCCGTCTTGCCGCCACCGGTCGGGAAGAACAGCAACTCGACGTTGGCCGCGTCACCGCTGCGGTAAGGATGCGACGGTTCGGTGAGGGCCGGCAGCTGGAGCAGTACGAACGCGAGCTGGAACGGCCGCCACGACGCGACCGACGGGTCATCAGGCTCTCGTGCGAAGAGTTCGGCGAGAACGTCGTTGATCTTCATGGATTCGTCACCGGCACGGATGGCAGCGACCTGGCTGTGGATGCGTTGGTCCCGCATTGCTCGGTTCATGAACCGGAACGCCTGCAGCGCCTGCGGGTCCTTCGTCAAGAGCTGCACGCCTTCGCGTAGCCGCTCCGCGACGACCTCGGCTTCCCCGATCGCGTCTTCAGCAGTCTCGCGCAGGTGATCGGGTAGCTCTTCTGCGATCGCCCGTTGTCCGGTCAGCCACTCGGAGTACCCGTCGATTAACGGGCCGAATGCCGCCTCGGCGCTGTCGGCGTCAAGCTCCGCGAGCGCCTTCATCGCCGTGATTGCGTCTGCGGCACCGCCCGGCACGGTCTGGGCAACGTCAGCTGTGGGGAGCCATGCGGTCTCGACAGAAACGGCCCTACGCGCCTGTTCGTCGGCGGTCCATGTGGCCGAACAGGTCCGGCCGATCGCGAATTCCAGCCGATGCCGGTACTGCAGGTCCAAGCGTCGTTGCTCGTCGTCGTCCTCGTCGTAACTGTCCTCCATGACATCCCTTGTGGGCAGGAAGACAGCCTCACCACTGTTTGCCTCGACCCTCAGCTTGGTCTGAAACAACCAGTCCCCCGGAGGCGCATCCATGCCAGTGACCCGGTCGTTGGAGAGGGCAAGCTCGACGATCACGCGGTCCGCGAGCGGGAACAGCTCGACGCGCAGTGTGACGTCACGGTCAAGCTCAATCGGTTCTAGAATCGCGTGCTCGCTGTGGTCCCTGACATCGATTTCGGCCGATCGCTCGAACGGCGTCCGCCGCGAGTAGAGAATTTTGCGCCCGTCCTCGTTCTCCCGCCGGCTGCCTTCGTATCTCCCCCAGTCAGCTGTCACAGCGAGAACACCACAACCCCGCGGCACCTGGAACCGCAACCCCATGGAGGACGGATGTGTCAGAGCGCCCTTTGGCCCTTCGTCGCGCTCTTCATCGTCATCGGCCGTTCCGATCTCCTCGTCCGTCTCGACGGGCACCCCCTTTTGTTGGAGGTGTGCCTGGTCGACATCCGAGATGGCTTCCCCGGTCTCGTCCGGATCGCCCGCATCGTGTCCAGCGGTAGCAATTAGCGCGCCAAGCGCCCCCTCCGGATCGATGGTGACCGGTGCCAACGCCCCGACGTTGTACTGCGCCCGCGGCGTACCAACGATCTCCTCCAGAGCACCTTCCCGTGGCCCGAGTAACTCCTGCTCGATAAGACCCAGCAGGTCGCGCCGGACTTGGGTCGACGAAGTGCCAGCCATCAACGAGTCCTCCAATAGTCCACGCACTGCCAATCTGTCACACCAAGCCGACGCACACACGCGGCGAACCAGAGCCGAGCTGTGGCGTAATTCAGCCCGCCAGCCGGCGGAGCAGCAGCAAACATGCCGGCACCGCGACCAACGCGCAGCGAGGTGTTCTCTGCTTCGCCAGCGTCCATCAGGCCTGCGGGCACGACCACCTCGCCAAGCTGCACCGGGTTCTACCTCAGTCCCCTGCCTGGAACAACTGACCCTGGTCCGGCACGTCGTGCCCCTCGACGCGTGCGCGTTCGTGGTTTAACTCCAGGAGGCGATCGAGGATCTCGACGCGCGCCGCCGGCGAGACAGTCCAGCGTTCCATTTGGCGGTAGGTGTGGAAGCCGTGGTCCAGCGCGAGGTCATCCCAGCCGTAGGATTCCATCGTCGCTTCGTCAACCTCGACATGGATCTCGCGCATTCGGTCCAAGTCCGGATCGCCATCGATCGCCGGATTGTTGATGAGGTTGTACAACTTGGTCAGACCGAGATCGCGCCGAAGCATGATCTCGCGGCGCTCCTCGTCAAGTGTTCGGCCGATCGATTCCAAGCGGCGCGTCGGCTCCGGACGCACGAACGTTTCGAACACGTCGGAAGGCGTGTACCGCGGGTCGCTCCGCATCCCAGATCCGTACTTGATTGCCCACGTCTGGTGCAGCGTCGACGACAGTACCGCCTGATCGACGAACGAGTCGGTCGCGAAGACCACAACAACGTCGCTGAATACCTGCCCAGCGGGAACACGGATAGGCATTACCGTCTTGCTTACTCGGGCGATTACTATGACCTCATCCAGTCCGCGTATAGCACAACGCATCGCAGGACGCGAGTTCCAGTATTTCCACCATTCTTCGACCATCCGCGGATACTTGACGGCGTCTTTGGTGCGGCGCTCCGGGTAGACTTGAGAGCGGACATGCGCCCAAGGCGATCGAAACTCGCTCGCATCAGAATTCGACATCTCAGCGAAATCAATTACCCATCGCGACGCTGAACAGTCCGGCCGGGAGTTCACATCTTCGCCAGTCAAATACGGGTAGAGAACCTTGGCATTTGCAGACTGCTCCGCGATCCAGCTTCGCGCTACCGCTTCCGAGACTACAAACCCTTTGCCAAGGACAATGCATCCTTGAAACGCTATCCGATCGTTAATCTTGAGGGCAAACGGTCTCGCCGAGACCCGTCCTGGAGGCTCCAACATCGTTGAGATGGCCGGTACGATGACACCTTCCCACACGCGCGGAGCATGTGCAGCGTTCTCCGCCATAGTGCCCCAGACTGCCGCAAACTCCAGATTTACGCTCGACGCCGGCCACGACCTACTCTGAACAGCCCGGACAATATGCAACCCACCATCCACCATCCGATCCAGGCCGACTTGGCGCGTGCCACCCTGAGCAATTGTGTTTGTTGCTACGAGCCCTAATGATCCGTCTTGCGAGAGCAAAGCCCCCGAACGCAAGAAGAAGTAGGCAACGAAGTCCGCCTTTCCCGCAACTCCCTCAGCCAATACATTAACCAGCCAGTCTCGCATGGGAGCCCCCACTGCGCCCGAGATCTTCTGGCTTCCAAGGAATGGCGGGTTACCGACAATGGCATCGAAACCACCGTGGTCAATGAGCACATCGGGCGCTTCGAGCAGCCAATGCAGCGGCTGCCAGCGGTTGTAGTCGGTGTTGACGGTAGGCGTGAGTCCGTGCTCAAGGATCGCGTCGAGCCTAGTGCGATCACCGGCAGCGCCGTCACTTGGATACGACTCCGTTAACGCCCATGCGAGCTCGATGTAGCGGTCGTCAAGCCTTCTGCCGACCTTTCCTCCACAAGGAAGACCTGCCGCGATGATGCCATCAGCAATGTCGCGAAGTTCTGCAGTCACCTTTTCAGCCTGGCGCAGCAGCCGCTCTTTTCCGGCGCGAGATCGCATCGGGTCGTGCTCCACTACTGGAGTGGCAAGTTCGCGGCGAAACCGCGTGGCCTCGGCGAGCTTACCGTCGATGTCGACCAACTCAGAGAGGAGGTCCCGTTCTTTTCCCCGCGCGTGAATGTGAAGATACCGCAGTTGATCAATATCAATTATACCGAGCAGGGAGTTACCGCAAAAGATCTTGTCATCGACAAAGGAGAATGGTTTCGTCGGGTCCAGGGAGACCAGCCAGAGGGAAAGCTTACACATCTCGACTGCCGTTGGGTTGATGTCGGCACCGTACAGACTGCGGGCGACGACCTCGCGGATTGCTCGCTGGTAGGCCAGGCCGGGCTGCACCTTCTCCTCAGCGGAGATCGCATCCTCGTCGGTCCACGCTTCCACGACCCGGTGGGCGAGGAATCGTGCAGCAGCGACGAGAAAGGCGCCAGAGCCAGCCGCGATGTCGGCAACCTTGAGGTCAAGGATCGCAGCACTCCCCTTCAGCTGCCATTTTTCGCGGTCGCTATCCTGCAGCGGTCCTGGTTCGTATACCAGAGGTTCAAGCGCGTGCTGGACGACCTCCTCAGCCAGCGAGCGCGGCGTATAGTGCGCACCGGCGTGCTTGCGCGACGGAGTCTCAGTGACGACCAGGCCACCGACCGGGACCACGAGCGGGATGCCGCGTAGGTCGCGCCGAATCAAGGCGCTCCAGTCGACGAGGAAACCGAGGAGCGCCTCGTCCTCGCTGATCATGGGGTTGAGTTGGCGGATAGCCTCGGCACGTTGCTCGCCGGTAAGTTCGGTACCATAAGCGTTGGCAATCTTGGCTATAGTGGCCGGCTTCGCGGACGGTTGGTTATCTTTCACCCAGTCACGGAGCGCCGTGGCAAAGGACTTGCCGTCGGCATTGGCGTCGTACAGCTCGCGCAAGGTGGCGACGTCGATCTCGGGCTCTTCGCCTTCCTTGCCCTCAAGGCCGACAACGACCTCGTTCTGCACGGTCCTACAGGTGTAGCCGAGGAGTCCTTCGTAGATGTAGCCGATCTGTTCAACGTCGATGTCGCGGAAGGAGATGCGGCGACGCTCGCCTCGGACAACAGCTTCCTGAACCGATTTCAAAACGTGGAGCATGACTCGGTCGCTGACCTTGATGCGCAGGCCTGTGTCATCGGTCGCGGTGAGCCACGGGAAGTGCTCAGGGTCCAACAGGCTGCCCCCGTAGGCGGGCATTCGCATCTCGTCGTAGTTGACGCCGCTGTGCAGGGCGTTGCTGACAGCGATCAGGCGGTGCCAGGTGTCGTAGGTCTCGTCGAGGAGTTCCTCGCCATAAGCGGTACGCTTCTGCAGATCGTCGAGGACGTCACGGATTGCGTAGGAATCCCAGTAAAGTCGCTCAACCGGGAGCATCCCGCGCTCCTCGGCGAAGAGCAGAAAGACCACGCGCATCATGACAGTGACCGAAGTCTGGTATACATTGTCGTCGCTCTCAGGCAGCGGGTCCGCTTCGCCAGCCGCCACCGCCTCCAGGCGAGCGCGTGAGAACGAACCGACGAGGAGCTCGACAGCCTTGCGGACCTGGGTACCGAGAGCCTCGGTGATCTCCTCGGCCTCAAACTCACTGCGTTCTAGCAGCTTCGAAAGGCGCTCGTCGGGATCCTTCGCACGGAATCGGCGCTGATCGATCAGGGCGAGAAAGGCGTCGCGGACCAGAGGTTCTTCGCCCCAAGTTGCGGAGTCGGTGACTGCAGACCCCGTCGGCTTGTCGTGGTGCGCCCAGACGACGGACCACCAGCGGCCGTCGGTCACGATGCCGATCTCTACATCCGCCTTGCGGAGGAGCGCGACCATCCGGTCGATCTCGGTGGCGGACCAGCCATCCAGACCGGGGCCGCGGAGGTCGTCGCTCGGCTCCACGATGCGCAGCAGAGCCGCATGCTCGGTGTCACGGCCTTTGAGTGCCCCATCCGGACGAACGCGAATCTGCTCGCCCGGCGAGTGAATTTCGAAGGCAGGCGGGAGGTCTGCGCCGGGGACGCGGAGACCGTCCCAGTCGGCCAACTGATCGAGGACCGTATCGATCCAAGCACGGACAATCTCAGCATACTCGTCGCGGTTATCCGCAGTGCGGGCATCATAGGCGCGTAGCCAGTCAGCGTACGCCTGCTTGAACGTGATAGCACGGTCGCTAGTGTCCCCGATCCGGTCCACGCCGGCGGGCCAGGCCGACTTCGCCACCGGAAAGCTGAGGAACGGGCCGTCGGTCTCGAACTGATCGAGCCAAGAGTGGTCAACATCGACCGTGCGTCGTTTGCTCATCGAATGGTCACCTCCCCGGAGTGGGCGTCCTCGGGCGAGAGCGCGAAGACCACCGCGGCGTGGAACGTGCGAGGTCGGACGTCGGCGTACCGGGCGTCGACAGCAGCCAGTTCGCGTTCACGTTCGTCACCGAGCGCGTCGATACGCTCGCTGATCTGGCGTAGGTCACGTTCGGACTGGCGGCGTTCGTCGTCGAAGAGGGCGAGCTGGTCGTCATCGGCGAGGCGCTTCGCCCGGCGCAGCGCCTCTGCCAGTGTGTGGCCGAAGCGATCGAAGATCGACTCCACCCGGTCGCGGTCGGCGCGGTGGCGCTCGGCGAGCTGTTGTTCGACGTCGTGTCGACGTCGCTCGACTCGGTCCTCTACAGCACGGGCGACGCGGGCGCGGAGGCCGTCGGCGCGGTCATCGCTCCATGCGTCGGCGAGCTGCCGGATGACGCCCTCGGGCGGATTCTGGAGCACGCCGGAATCCAACGCTTGCTCCAGCAGCGCCTCGGCCTTCCGCTCACCCACTGCTTGGCGCTTGGCGATGCGAGTGCCAGCCAGGAAGACATCTTCGTGGAGCCGGAGCCCCGCCTCGCCGATCAGGACCAAGCGTGTGACGGCGGCAGCGAAGGACTCGTCGAGGCCAGGGACAATCACGGCAGTTACGCGTTCGAGGGAGCGTTCAGTGCCCCAGAGAGCAGCGCGGAGGCGCTTGGTGGCTCGTTGCAGCAGCGGGCTGCCGAGGTGTTGGTAGACCACGTCCGGGTCGCCGCCGCCCTCGGCTGGCACGAGGATCCGCGGGTCGAAGGCGATCGGCCGAAGGTTGTCGGGGTCGAGCCGCGTGCTCAGGCCGCGGGTTACCTGGTCCCAGGACTGATCCAGGAGCGGAAGCCGGAAGACCGGCACGTCAGTGCGATCCGAACCGACCTCCTGCATCGGCGGGATGCGGTCGAGTTCGAAAGCAGCCTCGACGACCCGCTGCAAGTTCGCCGGGCGCAAATGCAGTGTGTCGCGACTGGTTGCGAGCTCGTCGGCGAGCCTCGTGAGTTCGGCTCCCATTCCCCGGCCTCCGGCGAGCATGGCACGCATCGGATCCTTCTCGGCCTTCGCTTTCTTCGGGATCACGTCGGCACCTCCGAGCTGACGCTGGATGTCCGGTGCGATGATCTCGTTGGCTGAGCCGAGGTCCTTCATGATCTGCGAAACCTTCGTGGCGACCCTCGCAAGGAGGTCGACATCCATTGACAGGTCATCATGGGCGACGCCGGGCTGGAAATGACGGATCTCCGGCGCGATGGTCTGGCCGTAGCGGTCGACGCGTCCGATCCGCTGCTCGAGCCGGTTGGGGTTGAACGGGATGTCGAAGTTGACCAGCCGGTGGCAGTGGTTCTGCAGGTCGATGCCCTCTCCGGCCGCGTCGGTGGCAAGCAGGATGCGGATGGGCTCCTTGCCCGGGTCTGCGTTGAAGCGCTCGCGGATCAGCTCGCGGTCGCTGGTGTACGTGCTCCCTGCGATGACGTCGATGCGGTCGGACTCCCAGCCCCTCTGACGAAGAATGTCGTGGATCCAGTCGAGCGTATCGACGTACTCGGTGAAAACCACAACGCGTTCGTTGTTCCACTCGCCGTCCGGTCGGCAAACCACCTCTAGGTAGGTGAGCAGCGCCGTCAGGCGGGAGTCTGGGCGGGCGTCGTACCTGTGCCCCCAGGTGCTCAGCCACTCAAGGTCTTGATTATCATCGTCGGTGAACGGCGGCAGGGCGTTGTTGGTCTTCTGCAGCATCTGCATTTCCGGCTGTTCGACCTTGCCCTCTTCAGCCTCGTCAGCATCAAGCCCGACGGTCTCGTCGTAGAGGCGGTCGAAGTCGTCGGTCATGCTGCCCGCGCGGGTCTGCCGGTAGGCATCGAGAGTCTTGGCGAAGGCGACCGGCGAGGAGAAGAACCGCTTCTTCAGCAATAGTGTCACCATGTCCTTGGCGGCGCGGCTTCGTTTGCTGTCCGCGACGGCCTTGTCTCGACGCTTGGTGAAGGCCAGAAGGCGTTCGTACGCGTCGGACTCGCTTTTCGTCGGTTCATAGAGCAGCGCTTTGACCTCACGCTGGGCGAAGCGGCCCTCGATGTCTCGTTTGAGGCGACGTACGGCAACCTCCTCCAGAGCTCTCCCATCGAGCGCGGTGCCGCGCACAAAGCGCTGGGGATCGACCATCTCCAACAAGGCAGTAAAGGATTCGGTGTAGCCGTTGTGTGGCGTTGCCGAGAGGAAGAGGCGATGCTCGCATCGCTCGGCGAGGTCGCGGACCGCGACAGTGCGCTGGGAGTCGACAGCGTATCCCTGAGTGCGGTCGGCTTTGTCACGCCGCATGGGCGCGCTTGGGGCGACGTGGTGGGCCTCGTCCACAACGAGGACGTCGTAGGCGAACCGGGAAGCGGAGCGATCCTGGGCGTGGAAGGCATCACGGAGCTGACGCTGGGCACGGGCACCTGGGAGCCAGGACATCGAGACGATTATGCGAGGGAAAAGAGTGAATGGGTTCGCATGGACGCCATGGCTTCGGCGGACCGCGCGCATCGTGTCGGAATTGATGATGGTGAAGTCGAGACCGAACTTCTCAGCCATCTCTGCCTGCCATTTGAAGGTCAGACCAGCCGGGCAGACCACGATCGCAGTGCGAGCACGGTGCCGAAGGAACAGCTCCTGCATTACCAGGCCTGCTTCGATGGTCTTACCTAGACCTACATCATCTGCGAGGAGGAGGTTGACACGCGGAGCACGGAGAGCGCGAATAAGCGGTTCGAGCTGGTAATGCTCGATCTTGACACCGGAGCGAAACGGGGCTTGGAGCGTACTGTCGTCCGCACTGGTCACTGCGCCCCAACGGAGCGCATCGATAAACGCTGCCAGTCGGGCAGGGTCGTCGAATCGCTCGGCCTTGATCTCGGCGGGAAGGCCTTGGGGCGGCGTTAGACTACGGCCAGGCTCAAGCTCCCAGACAACGCGAAGCTCGTCCCCCAGACGATCGTCCTCGACCGACTGGAGACTAACGGCGTGCTGCAACTGCTGCACCGCGTCATCCTGCGCGCTGCGCGGCAGGCTTTGCTGCTGCACACTGGTCACTGCCCAGTTGGCACCCCGGACGTTGACGATCTGGCCTGGCTCAGGCACTGCCGTCCGGGCTCCGTAGCCCCCATCTACTCTCACAGACCTGACCTTATCGACGAAGGCCGGCAGAAGCGTCCCGATGCCCCGAATGGCGGGTGCGCGGCAGATATACCGCCGGGATCCGCCACCTCGCCATACACCCTCCCATTTCGTCAACAGAGGCTGACGTACCCTGATGCAGTTCGGCACGGTGCTGGCCCATGCCGCCTACAGACCGTGAAACGCTTGTTGTTGTCCGCACACGGAGCAGCGCCGACTCTGATCGTCTGGCGCAACCACAGCGCGGTTCTCGTCTTCACAGGTTCAGACCCTTTCCGACTTCTCCAGCGGCGCTGGTGCGATCCGCAGAAACTTGGCTAGCCTGTCATATGTTGGAAGACGCCAAACACAACGAGGACGCAGCAGCAGCATCATTCGATCTGGTCCGCACCGCCGACCAGACATCCGGGTCATCGGCTCCCAGCGGGTCATCCTCGCGTTCGACCCGGCCACCGACGACCCTAACCTGCTGCGCACCGTCGTCATGCTTCTGCGGACGACGGCCATCGCGACGTCCGGACGCAAGGGAGTCCAAGAAATCATCACAGCCGAGGACAAGATCACCGAAGCGCTGACCCACCTCGCGAAGATCGACTCCGTCAAGAAACTGTCCGCCACCATCCAGAAGTCGGCGACGAAGATCGACAGTGAATGCGCGATGCTGAACGCAGCCATCCAGCGTCTGCCCGACGAAGCGCTCATCGCACTGGACGGAGCCGATGCCGGCGCAGCGTCGAGCGAGGATTCGACAGACCAGCATGGCGCCGCATGAAACACCGCGCAGCTGGGCGGCCGAAGCCTCGGCCGCCCAGCCTCTTTCGGCCCCCTCCGTCCGTCGTTGTGGGCCGACTTCATCGGGCGGCGGCTCGAACTTCGCCACCGCCTCTCCGGAGTCGGCATACGAACCAGACATGGGCGCAGTCGGCATCAGTCAACCTAAAGGCAGCCACGGACGCATGACCGACGCATCCAACGAGCACGTTCCCGCAAGTGCCGAGCAGAGGTTGTCGTCGCCGTGTGATCGTGAGTGGTTCCGCGTTCGCGTGGCCTTCAGTGATCCAACCGTCTCACGCTCGGATCGGAACGTTCTGAGCCTGCTTGATTCGAGCGATTCCGTCAGGGATTACCGCTAGGCTCCGTTGCGTGAACGAGGACTTCGACACAGACGACCACGAGGAGCCGGAACCCGGCCTGGATGAGCTCATGGAGATCGCAAAGGCTCCCTGGTCAGAGAGCGCTGAGCGGCTGCGGGCGTGCATAGCCGCGTGGCACGAAGAACCCGAAACCGGACGCGACCTGTTGTTGGCGTTGTCGATCGATCCGGATGTCGACGAAGAGGATCGTCTCAGCGCACTCCAACGCCTGGTCAGGATGGATCCGCCGGCAGTCGCCGCCGCCTCGTGGCTGATGCAGCAGACCGATTGGGGGCAACTGGAAGGCGTATACAAAGGCGAAGCAGCGAGCATCGCTCCTGGGGTCATTGAGGAAGATCTCGCCGAAGGACTCGCCCTGATTGTCGCGAACCCTCACCTCGACGACCTGTACCGGATCTGGGCTGGAGCCCATCGTGTCATCGAATGGACCAACGACTCGTTTGCCGAGCTCAGGACGCTGTTCAGCGACACTGCGATCTTGGTCCGCCTAGACGAGGTGGCTAAGCTCGGCGGTCAGGATTCCAGAGGCGTCCTTATCGGGCACACCGCACTCGGGTGGATCGTCGACGACAGCACTTTGCCGGCTGCGATGCGCTTTAGAGCCGCGGATCGACGGCACATCGACGATAAACGTGCTGGAGCGGACGCGTTCGAGAGACTCGCGACGGATTCAACCCTTGACCAGGACCATCGGCTCCGCGCTGCGAAGGAACTCGCGAGCATCGATCCCGACAGGGCGGCCAAGGTGTATCCAGACCTCCCGGAGAATCAGGCCGACTAGATCACGGAGCTACGGCGGACAGCAGGGATAGCGTTGCGCCAGCTACGGATTGCGTGCCATCCCATCCCGTCATGTCGCTATGGGTTAACGCATGGTGAGCGAGGGCTAACAGCGGTTGACGGTAGGCGAGGATGTCGAGTAGCTCAGTTGCGCGATCATGTCGCGCAACTGAGCCGGGAGTACCAGAGCACGGCTTCCGTCTCAACGAGGACAAGCAGACAGATGCCACGTCGGCCCCCTCGATCGTGGCACCTGCACCTGGCTAACGCTTCACACCTTTCTTCATAGGCATGGGAAGGCGTCGAAAACGTGATCTTGGTGAGCGGAGCCGCTCGCTGCGACGTGTACACGCCGAGCCGAGCTGCCCATGACGACCTAGCTCGCCGCAGTACTGGTACGTCACCACCATCGATCGCACGGCGGCATTAGGGCCGATCGCCGACGCAAACGACAACCTCCGCTACCGGCACCGTCCACCATGCTCTGGATCAAGTCGCAACACGGACAATGCCCGCTCTGCGGGGAATATCTGCTGTTCGCCTACCATGAACCGCAATCCCCCAGCCAGTGGGAACGATGGTTCTCCGCGATCCAGCGGCACTGAAGGGTCAGCTTCTCGTCGCAGGGCGACCTGATCGGTCAGACGAGTACGACCACCTCGTGCACGCCCACTGAACAGAACGCTGACACCCCCACTGTCACGCAACGCTGAAATCAGAGTCCTCAGCTCTCGTTGACGAGATCCAAGGAGGCTGGGCACCGTCCGAGCTGCGGTTCCGGCGTCAGGTCAGCAGCCAACCGATCATGAAGCTGATGCCAGCGGCCAAGCACCTCCCGGGGATCAATGCCGCACGACCGGAGCGCAGCCCCTACTTGCCGTCACAGGTACCGGACAACACCTCCGCATTGCGCGTTCATGCCTATTCTGCTGGAGCAGAGCTGGAGCAAGCCCATGGTTCCAAACACATCGAGCAGCGTTGAACCGCACTCAAGGACAGCCAACTGCACCACCCGTCCAGCAGTTCTCCAAAAACTGCAGGTCAGAGGCCTGACTAGACCAGACTGGCAGTGAGGGGGTCAGGGGTTCGAGTCCCCTTAGCTCCACAAGTTTGACAAACCCCTTTGATCGCGTGGTTAGCGCTGGTCGGAGGGGTTTTCTCGTGTTTGGGCGATGATCTCGGGTGATCGTTTCCAGTCGGCGTCGGGTGCCCCTGATGGAGTGTTTCTGGGGTGCGTTGCTCCGGGGGCTGGCCATGTCGACGGCGCTCTTTCGGGCCAGCACTGGCGAATCGGTATCTAGCCGCCCAGTTCTGCAGTTGGCGGTTCGGCTGGTCCGGATGGCGAGCAATCTGGACGGGCTGGCGATAGCGCGGTGGATCGCGTCCTGCGGGATACAGCCTGGCCGCGGCTTCGCCACCGGGACCCTGCCGGAGTGGGTCTAGGACAACCAGGCCGACCGCAAGCGTGTGTGCTTCCGCTGAGGGGCGGTAGGCGATCGGGTTGTTCGGCGACGAGCCGGAAGCTCTTTCGCGCGCGGTGAAAGCGTTCGGCGAACTCAGTGCCGGCGTCGTGCTGGTGGTGCTGGAGGAGCAGGCGCGGAACCTCGGGCCGGTGCCGGAGAATGTGCGGATGGCGCGGGACTTCCCGGGTCATCTGGTTCTGCGGTCCAGCGATGCGGTGGTGCACCAAGGGCAGCGGCGACCCGCGATGGGTGCGCTCGCGTGCGGTGTGCTGCAGGTGGCTGGCCGTTGTCGGGCGACGGGATCGAGGTGGGGCGGCGCTGCGACTGCACCGGGAGCTTCCACCACGTTGGCTGGTTTCCTTGCCGGGTACGAGGAAAACCGGGTCGCGATCGCCAGCGCCCTCGACGGCCCCGCGCAACGGCACGCTGCGGAAGCTGTTTGTGCTGAGGTGCGGCGCGGCTGGACCGTAGGGGTGCCGGGCGGCGGGTCCTGGCCCGCGAGGTGCGGGGCAGGGGGAATCAGACGGCCGTCGCCGGGGCGGTTGCTGGCTCTGTCTTGGCTGGCTCGGGCACCACCGGCTCCTTGAAGAACAGGCTCACCAGGAACGCCAGGGCGAGTGTTGCCGCGCCGAGCAAGAACACCGCGTGCAGGCCGCTGAGGAACGCGTCTAATACCTGCTGTTGTTGTTGCTCCGTCGGAAGCTGCTGCATGCCTGCCACACTGATCGACCCGTTTTCCGACGCGGTGCGCCCGGCCAGCGCCGTCGGGACCTCTGCCAGGAAGCGGCTTGCCAGCAACGCACCGAATACCGCGGGGCCTAGCGACTGGCCGATCATCCGCATGAACGCCGTCGCCGTGGACGCGGTGCCGACATCGCTGAAGTCCACGGTGTTCTGCACGGCCGCGGTCGGCACCTGGTTGAGCTGCCCGATACCGAGACCGAACACCGCCAGGTACAGGCTCACCAGCCAGAACGACGTGGTCGCGTCCAGCGTGGCGCACAGCGCTACCGACGCGGCGGCGGCCACGCTGCCGACGATCGGGAACGGGCGGTACCGGTTGAACTTCGAGATCAGGCTGCCGCTGAGCAGCAGGCCGAGCAGCATGCCGATGATCATCGGCATCAGGTGCACGCAGGTGTCGAGGGCACCGAGCCCGCGCACGATTCGCATGTACAGCGCCATGTAGAACGCCATGCCCAGCAAGGCGAAACCGGTCAGCACGGCCAATATGACCGCGACCCGGAACGTGCTGTTGCGGAAGAGCGACAACGGCAGGATCGGGTCGCTGGCCCGGCGCTCCAGCAGGAAGAAAACCAGCAGCAGCACCGCGCCCGCTGCGCCGAGGATCCCTGGCGACGCCCAGGCGTATGGCAGGAGGTCGTGCTCGGTGGTGAGCAGGATGGCGCCTACCGCGAGAACCATTCCGACGGCGCCGGCGAAATCGACCCGGCCGCCGCGCTTGCCGACCGGGACCTTGGGCGCGAGAGCTACGGCGGCCGCCACGATCAGTGTGAGCGGCACGTTGATCAGGAACGCCCCGCGCCAGGTGGCGGTCATCCCGAGAACGACATGCGTGTCCGCGAAGAACCCGCCCACCACCGGTCCGGCGATGATGCCGATCAGCGTGACACCGCCGACGTAACCGCCGTACTTCGCGCGGTCCCGCGGCGGGGCCAGCTGGCCGATGATCACCATGGGCACGCTCATCAGCCCGCCCGCGCCAAGGCCCTGCACGCCGCGGAACGCGATGAGCGCGGGCATGGACGTCGCCATCCCGCACAGCAGCGAGCCGCCGACGAAGATCGCCAGCGCGACGAGCATGATCCGCTTGCCGCCGAGACGGTCGGCGACCTTGCCGTACAGCGGGGTCGTCACCCCGAGCGCGAGCGTGTACACGGTCAGGACCCAGCGGCTGTCGTCGACGCCGTGCAGCGGGTCCAGTTCCTTGATGATCGAGTACATCGCGACGTTGACGACCATCATGTCCATCGCCGCGAGCAGCGAGGCGAGCACGAGCGCACCCGCCACCACGTTCAGTCGAGGGTGGCCGGCCTCCGGCGTGACACCGACCTGGGCGCCGCTCATCCGCCTCGTCTCCCATCCGGGGTTCTGTGGCACGGGAGGCCGTGCCCTGATATCCAGCAGGGGAATCTAACAACGACAAGGAAAACGTCTAACAGTGTTAGAGTGAGGCACTAACACTGTTAGGTTGTCAACCGCGCGCCAAGGAGAAACCCGTGGCACTGAGCCGAGCGGACATCGCGCAAGCCGCCCTTCACCTGCTGGACGAGGTCGGCTTGGAGGGGCTGTCGCTGCGCGGGCTGGCCACGAAGCTGGGCGTGAAGGCGGCCACCCTGTACTGGCACGTCAAGAACAAGCAGGAACTCATCGACGAGATGGCGGCGGCCATGATGGCCACCGCCTGGCAGCACGACGTCCCCAAACCGACAGAACCCTGGGACACCTGGCTGACCTGGGTGGCCCGCACCCAGCGCGCGGGCATGCTTTCCCGCCGCGACGGGGCGCTGCTGGCGGTGCGCAGCAGCCAGACCGACGACCAGTGGGAGGCGATGGAGGGCCTGCTGCACCTGCTGCAGCGGGACGGCCTCAGCCTCGACGACGCGATGCACGGCGTCGGCGCTTTGACTAACTTCGTCCTCGGTTCGACGTTGGAGGAGCAGCAGGCCGCGGGCCGCGACGAGGCGGTCGCGAACACGCAGCAGCCCGGCACGTTCCCGCTCTCGGCACGTGCGCTGACCGGCGCAAAGGACTTCGACGCGATGTTCGACCACGGCCTCGCGCTGATCCTCGACGGCATGCGTCAGCGAGTCAAACACTCGTGAGGATCGCGTGCCGGTCTCGTCCGCCGCTTGTTCCACAGGGCTGACTGGGTCGAGACCGGCCGGCAGGTTTTGCGTCGCGGCGCGTCCGGCATTGGCGTTGGGGCGAGTCCCCTAGCTCCAGAAGTCGCGCGGAAACCCTTCGATCGCACCATTTGGTGCTCGGCGGGTTTTTCGTGTTCGCGTCATGACCTCAGCGTCGCTCCGAAGTGGACGGTGGGGCCGCCAAGGCGATCGGTCGCCCGGCCGAAAGTACGGAACTTCGCAAAATTCCGCTGTTACGCTTCGGCCGGCTGAAGCGGGGCGATTGCACACTGGCGCAATAGCGGCATTCCGTCCCAGCAGCCGAGAGGCGAAGCAGTCCGTTCACGATGTCGAATGACTCGCCTCAACGCTGGGGAACAACAGAAACACCCTGCGTCGCCGGGCCGCTAAGAAATAACCATTCGCCGACTCTGCGACTACGGGCAGAAATGTTGCCCGGAACTGCAAATAGAACTCTCCCCGGATCGAAATATGCGGCACCGCCCCGGCCGCGTTAATTGATTCAACACCGTACCGGCGAGTACGACAAGGTATTCGCCGCACGAGGGCCTCCTGGGGGAGGTAACACCACTGTCCTGACTGGTGCCAGCACCACCATCGGGAGGTCGGAGGCGGTAAATCGGGAGGGTCCTTCCTATTCGGAGCGCGAAACTGTCGAACATGACGCCAACTCATTACCCCAATCGGAGGTAGACCGTCTTTTCAAGTTCTGACATGCTCGGCTCGGCCGACAGCTCGGTGCGTGGGGTCACTTGAGACGGGCTATTTTTCCTCAGGGGTAGATATGGAAATTGAGCTATTGGGATCGGTGACGCTCCGGCAAGCCGGCCGGAGGCACGGAGTCGCGTCGCGAAAGGTGCGGACTGTGCTCGCGTTGCTGGCCTTGTCGCCGGGGGTGCCGTTGTCCCTGGACACTCTCGCGGACGAACTGTGGGCCGACAAACCGGTCTCCAACGTGCGCAACGCCTTGCAAGCCAACATCGCCCGGTTGCGGAAGCTCGTGTTCAACGTGACCGGCGAGCGCGAGGTGGTCCGCACGGTCAGCAGCGGTTATCTGATGACCGTGCCCGCCGAAGCGGTCGACGCGCACCGGTTCTCCGCTCTGGCCCAGCGCGGCGCGAGCTTGCTCGGCCAGGATCCGCGCGCCGCCATCACCGTGTTCGAGCAGGCGTTGCGGCTCTGGCGCGGGCCGGCGTTGCTCGACGTGGCCGATTGCACCCGCTGCCGGATGGCCGCCGAGCAGCTCAACGAGCATCGGCTGAGCGTGCAGGAGGACCTGATCTCCGCGCGGCTGCAAGTCGGGGAACATCACGGGCTTTCCCATGACCTGAAACAACTCGTCGCCGAGAACCCGGCCCGCGAGCGGCTCAGCGAGTACCTGATGATCTCGCTCTACCGCGACGGCAGGCAGGGCGAGGCGGTCTCCGTCTTCCACAGCACCCGGCAGTGGCTGAGCGCCGAACTCGGGCTGGAGCCGGGGCCGGGGCTGCGCCGGCTGTACCAGTCCATCCTGATGCAGGACCGGGTCCTCGACTGAGCCGTCGTTTTCGCTTCCACGGCGCCAGCATGGCAGTCCCCGATGACCGCCTGCTGACAGCGCGACGACGGATCCGGGGCGTCAGGGGTCTGTCAGAACGGGGTCAGGAAGGTGTCACCGCTCGCCGCTAGTTTCGGGCCGATCCCAGAACCGGTCCCTGACTATCGGGAGTGCCCCCATGACGACAGCCGTCTCCGAACGCATGCAGCAGATCCGCGAGATCGTCTGCACGCACCTCGAACTCGACGACGCCGAGCTCACCGAAACCAGCGATTTCGCCGACGACCACGAGGCGGATTCGCTGTCGCTGATGGACGTGCTGGCCGCGCTGGAGAAGAAGTTCGGCGTCACGATCGACCAGGCCCAGTTCGCCAGGATGACCAACCTGCGCGCGGTGTACGAGGTCGTGTCGGAATCCGCGAGCTGGTAGAGACCATGTCGACGAGTATCGGACGCCGGGTGGTCATCACCGGATGCGGTGTCGTGTCGAGCATCGGCGTCGGCGTCCGGGAGTTCACCTCCGCACTGCGCGCCGGGCGCAGCAACGTCCGGCCGATCTCGGTGTTCGACACCACCGGGTTCGCCCACGACAACGGCTGCGAGGTCGCCGACTTCGAGCCCGCGCGGTGGATTCGCACGCTCGACTCCGGCGATCTCGGCCGGGCGAGCCGGTTCTCCACCGCCGCCGCGCGCCTCGCCGTCGAGGATTCGGGGCTGCCGCTGGAAACCCTGCGCGCCGCGCGCACGCTCGTCTCGGTGGGCAGCACCGACGGCGAGGCGCACGAGCTCGACGGCCTGGTGGCGCAGGAACTCTCCGCCGGGCTGGCCGGGCTCGACCCGCGACAGGTGCGCCGCACCTCCGCGGGCCGGCTCGCCACGTCGATCGCGCGCGAGCTGGAACTGACCGACGTCGAGACCGGGACCATCGCGACGGCGTGTTCGGCGGGCAACTACGCCATCGGCAACTCGCTCGACGCGATCCGGTGCGGGGACGCCGAGTTCGCCCTCTGCGGCGGCGCGGACGCGCTGTGCCGCAAGACGTTCACCTCGTTCTACCGGTTGCGCAGCATCGCCCCGGACTGCTGCCGTCCCTTCGACCGCAACCGGATGGGCATCCTCACCGGCGAGGGCGCGGGCATTCTCCTGCTGGAGAGCCTGGACTCCGCGCTCGCCCGCGGTGCCCGGATCTACGCGGAAGTGCTGGGGTACGGGATGTCCTGCGACGCGCACCATCCCGTCGCGCCGCATCAGGCCGGGATCGCCCGCTGCATGGAACTGGCGCTGGCCGACGCCGGGGTCAAGCCCGGCGAGATCGACCTGATCTCCGCGCACGGCACCGGGACCAAAGCCAACGACATGACCGAATCCGCGGCGATCCGTGACCTCTTCGGGCCGAAGCCGCCGCGGACCGTGTCGATGAAATCCATGCTGGGGCACTCGATGGGCGCGGCGAGCGCGCTGGCCGCGATCGGCTGTTCGATCGCGCTTACCGAGCAGTTCATCCCGCCCACCATCAACCACCGCGACACCGACCCGGACTGCCCGGTGGACTGCGTGCCCAACGAATCCGTCGACGCCGACCTCGACATCGTGCAGAACAACGGCTGGGCCTTCGGCGGCAACAACGCCGTGGTCCTGCTCGGCCGGTACGAGCGGCAGCCCCGAAAGGAGACCGCGCGGTGACCGCACCTGCCCGGCGCCGTCCGGTCATCTCGGCCTGGACGGCCATTTCCCCCTTCGGCTACGGCCGGGAAGCGTTCGCCGACGGCGTTCGCTCCCGGCGCGAGCCCGTCGCCGAACCCGGCGGGCCCGGCGAGGCGGCTGTCGTGCCCCGCTTCGACGTGCGCGAGATGTTCGGCCGCAAGAAGACCCGGGCGATGAACCGGGTCAGCGGGCTCACCGTCGCGGCCGCGCAGCAGCTGCTCGCCGACATGGCGCTGGCTCCCGACGGCGACCGCGAGCACATCGGGTTCGTGCTCGGCACCACGACCGGCAGCGCGCAGAGCATGATGGACTTCACCCGCGCGTCGATCACCGCCGAGCAGCCCGACCACGTCGAGCCCGCCGCCGTTCCTGGCACGGTGATGAACTGCGCGGCTGGGCAGGCCGCGATCTGGCACGGGCTCAAGGGACCCAACGCGACGATCGCCGCTGGTCGCACCACTGGGTTGCAGGCGTTGAACTACGCCCGCCGGCTGCTGATGACCGACCGCGCGGCGCAGGTGTTGTGCGGTGCGGCCGAGGAGCATTCCGACGCGCGGTCTTGGCTTGAACATCACCGGCGCGGTGGAGCGGCGACGCTCGGCGAAGGCTGTGCGATGTTCCTGCTCGAACCGGCGGACTCGGCCGATCCGCGCAATGTACTGGCGACGTTGACCGGCATCGACTCGCGAATCTGCCTCGACGGGGATCTCGCCGGAACGTTGCATGCCACCGTGTCCTCGCTGCTCACCCGCTCCGGCGTGGCGACGGAACGAGTGTGGGCGGCGGTAGGCAGTGGCTTCCCCGCTGGGTCGGAGCGGCCCGAGGACGCGACGCTGCGGCAACTGTTCGGCGACGAGGTCACGGACCGCGTGCCGCCGGTGGATCTCATCGGCGACACCTCGGCGGCGACCGCGCTGTTCGGGCTGGCTTCGGTGCTCAGCGTCGCCGATGGGGCAGACCACGGCGAGCAGGACCACATCGTCGTGACGGCCTGCGATGACGACGGTTCGGTGGCCTGCGCGCTGCTGCAGCTCGGCGGTGAGCGATGAGCAGAACCGCGCTCGTCACCGGCGGCTCTCGCGGGATCGGCCGGGCAGTCGTGCTCCGCCTGGCGCAGGACGGGTTCGACGTCGCTTTCTGCTACCACAGCAATCAAACCGCGGCGGACGTCCTCGTCAAGGAGGTCCTTGACCTGGGCGTCCGGGTCGAGGCCAGTCAGGTTGACGTCGCCGACGGCGAGGCGGTCACGGCGTGGGTCGAGCGCACGGCTGACGAGTTCGGCGCACCGGACGCGCTGGTCACCTCAGCGGGAATCACCCGAGACGGTTCGCTCGCACTGATGTCCGAGCCGGATTGGTCGAGTGTCCTGCGCACGAACCTCGACGGCGTCTTCCACGCGTGCCGTCCCGCTGTGTTCCGGATGATCAAACGCCGCACCGGAAGCGTGGTGACGCTGTCCTCGGTGTCCGGCGTGCACGGCAATCCGACGCAGACCAACTACTCCGCGGCCAAGAGCGGCGTGCTCGGTTTCACCAAGGCGCTGGCCAAGGAAGTCGGCCGGTACGGGGTGCGGGTCAACTCCGTCGCGCCGGGCCTGATCGAGACCGACATGCTCGGCAAGCTGAGCGAAGCGACCCGCGAGAAGATGCTGCGGGCCGTTCCGCTGCGCCGGTTCGGCAGGCCGGAAGAGGTCGCGGACCTGGTGTCTTTCCTGGTTTCCGAACGCGCCTCCTACATCACCGGCAGCGTTTTCGAGGTGGACGGCGGCTTCATTGTCTAACCCCGGCTAACCCCGTCTAACCGATCTCTCCCGCGGCGGGCGCAGGAAGCGCGTGCCGCGTCCTACCCGTGCGCTGGCGAAAGGACGTCATGAGCGCCGACAACGGTTTCATCCCGCGGCTCAAGACCGCGGTTCTGGGCTCGGCCGAGCGCCCGCTGGTGTTCGTCGGCAACTTCGAGGTCGAAGAGCAGTGGGCGGTCGACGAGCAGGGCCTGCCCCGGGTGTCCGCCCCGGGCGGCACGGCGGTCGTCAACAGCATGGACGAGTTCGCGTTGCTGCTGGGCGGAAAGCGGGACCACGTGGTGCTCAAGCACGCACCCGACCCCGGTTACCGCAGCTATCTGGAAGGGCTCGGCCTCGACCTGCCGCAGATCCATGTGATCGCGGACCCGGACCCGGCGCGCACGGTCAGCCAGGACGCCTTGCACGATCCGTGGTTGATCGCCGCGCTTTCCGCGCTGCGCACTGACGAAGCGCATCTGCTCGCGCACGGCGTCTCGGCGGTGGAGGAAGAACTGTCTACCGCGACTGGGCTTCCGCTGGCCGCGCCCGACGCGGCCCGGTGCAAGGCGGTGAACAGCAAGATCTACAGCCGGCGCATCGCGACGCAGCTCGGATTGCGCCAGCCGAATGGTTGGGCGTGTGACACGCTCGACCTGCTCGACGAAGCCGTCACCGCGGCTGGCGCGGTGCTCGCCACCGGACGGCGGGTCGTGGTCAAAGAGGCGTTCGGGGTGTCCGGCAAGGGGATCTCGGTGGTCTCCGACGAACGCAGGCTCGACCGGTTGCGCCGGATGATCTCCGCGACCGCGCGGCGCAAGGGCCGGGACCGGATCGCGTTCGTGATCGAGGAGTGGGTCGACAAGCGCGCCGACCTCAACTACCAGTTCACCGTGGGCCGCGACGGTTCGGTGCACTTCGACTTCGTCAAGGAGCTGATCACCGAGCACGGCGTCCACAAAGGACACCGGATACCGCCGCGCCTGGACGAGGCGCAGATCGAGATCATCCGGTCCGCGGCGCAGGCGCTCGGCGGGCAGCTCGCCGCCGACGGTTACTACGGCGTCGTGGGAGTGGACGCGATCGTCGAGCCGGACGGCGGCATCTTCCCGGTGCTGGAAATCAACGCCCGCAACAACATGTCCACCTACCAGGTGCCGATCCAGGAACGCTTCGTCACCGCGGGCGAGACCGCGATGGCCCGGCACTACTCGCTGCGGCTCGGCGCCAGCGTCGGCTTCGACCGGGTCCGCGACGTGCTCGGCGACCTGCTGTTCGACGGCGCGGGCAGCGGCCTGCTGGTGAACAACTTCGCCACCGTCAACGCCGGTGCGCAGACCGCGGACGGAGCCCCGTTCGCCGGCCGCCTCTACGGCGTGCTCATCGGGGACTCGGTCGCCGAGGTCGACCGCATCGACGCGCGAGTCGAAAGCGCGCTGGCCGTCCTGCAGCAGGACTGAGCACCCGTTTCCGCCCAGCCGAAGACTAAGGAAGTTCTGTGACCGAAACCGCTACCGTTCCGGAGTTCGCCGTCGTGTCCGGAGCCCAGGTGCACCAGGTGCTCGACGGTGCCGAGAAACACCTCGTCGAACTGATCGAGGCGACCTACCGGCTGCACGGCCAGCAGGCGACCGTGAACCCGCCCTCCTACTTCCTCCGGTTCCCGGACCGGCCGTCGGCGCGGATCATCGCGCTGCCCGCCTCGGTCGGCGGAGAGGTCGCGGTGGACGGGGTCAAGTGGATCTCCAGCTTCCCGGAGAACGTGCGCACCGGGCTGCCGCGCGCGTCGGCCGTGCTGATCCTCAACGACCAGGCGACCGGATACCCGCTGGCCTGCATGGAAAGCTCGATCATCAGCGCCAGCCGGACCGCGGCGTCGGCGGCACTCGCGGCCGACTGGCTCAGCCGGCGCGGCGAACGGCCGCGGCGGCTCGGGTTCGTCGGCACCGGGCTCATCGCACGCTACGTGCACCGGTTCCTGATCGGCACCGGCTGGGACTTCGACGAGACCGCGGTGTTCGACCTCTCCGCCGAGCACGCCGCAGGGTTCCGGGGATACCTGGAGAGCACCGGCGCCAACCGGATCGCGGTGCGCGAGAGCGCGGAGGAGCTGATCCGCGGCAGCGACCTGATCGTGTTCGCCACCGTCGCCGGCGAACCGCACGTGCACGATCCGGCCTGGTTCGCGCACAACCCGCTGGTGCTGAACGTTTCCCTGCGCGACCTGTCGACTGAGGTGATCCTCGCGTCGGCCAACGTGGTCGACGACGTCGAGCATTGCCTCAAGGCCAACACCTCGGTGCACCTGGCCGAACAGGCCACCGGCGGACGCGACTTCCTCGACGGCACCCTCTACGACGTGATGTCCGGGGCACTCGCCCTAGACGCCGGCCAGCCGCTGGTGTTCTCGCCGTTCGGCCTCGGCGTGCTCGACCTCGCGGTCGGCAAGCACGTGCTGGACGAACTGCGGCGCCGCGGCGAACTGCACGAGGTCGGCGACTTCTTCTTCGAACTCGACCGCTACGGCAAGCACGGCAAGCGCTGAGCCGATGCCGATCATCACCAGTCCGCACGAGTTCAACGTCGACGACCTGTTCGTCGACCTGAACGGGTGTACAGGGCGATCGCTCTACCTCAAATGCGAGGGCTTCAACTTCGCCGGTTCGATCAAGATCAAGGCCGCGACCGAGATGATCGACGCCGCCGAACTGGACGGCACGCTGGCGCCCGGCGCGACCCTCGTGGAGAGTTCGTCGGGCAACCTAGGGGTGGCGCTGAGCCTGGTCGCCACCAGCCGGGGCTACCGGTTCATCTGCGTCACCGACTCACGCTGCACCCTCGGCGCCCGGCAGTTGATGCAGACGCTCGGTGCCGAGGTGCACGTGATCACCGAACCGCATCCGCAAGACGGGCTGCTCGGCGCGCGGATCGCGCACGTGCGGCGATTGTGCGCCGAGGGCGACGACCGGGTGTGGCTCAACCAGTACGCGAACGCGGGCAACTGGCAGGCGCACTACCGCACCACCGGACCGCAGATCGCGAATTCGTTCCCCGGCGCCGACGTGGCGTTCATCGGAGCGGGCACCACCGGCACGCTGATGGGGTGCGCGCGATACCTGCGCGAACACTGCCCCGGAATGCGCGTGGTGGCCATCGACACCGTGGGTTCGGTGACCTTCGGGACCCCGGCCGCCCCGCGGATGATCCCCGGTCTCGGCACCGGGGTCCGGCCCGCGCTGCTCGACGAGTCCTATGTGGACGATGTGGTGCACGTGCCGGAGCTCGCCACCGTGCGCATGTGCCGCAGGCTCGTCCGCGCGGGTTTCCTGTTCGGCGGCTCGACCGGCACCGTCGTCGCCGGGGCGCTGAACTGGCTCGACCGGCACGCGCCCGGCGAGGACTTCACCGCGGTGGCGGTCGCCCCCGATCTCGGCGACCGCTACCTCGACACGGTCTACCACGACCAGTGGGTGGCCGACCTCTACGGAGACGCGGCGCTCGCCCCGCCCGCCGCGCTCGGGAGCTAGTACCACTCGAAATCGAGGTGCCACGCCCAGTGTGCGCACGATCACGAGGAGCCATCCTTAGACCGTCCGGCTTGCCGCCTGCGCGGCGGGAGGCCTGAAGCGGCCCAAGGAGTGCGGCAATTGCGAACGCTACCTCTGCTCCGGCTCGCGCGCTGGTGTGCCGGACACCCCGGCCCGGTCCTGTGCGCGTGGCTGCTGTTCCTGGTCGTGGCGGCGAGCGAGGGTTTCGCCGCCACGACCGGCGGCTCCGCCCAGCCGGGAGCACCGTCGGCCGGTTCCGTCCTCGCGGTCGGCTGTCTGCTCACCGCGCTGCTGCTGGTGCTGGTGCTGGGTTCGCCGCGGCTGGCCGCGATCGCGTTCGGCTATCTCGCGACGGTCGGCGTCAGCGCGCTCGGCGTGCTGCTGGCGGCCGCCGAAGGAGCGGGCTCGTTCGGCAGCTGGAACCTCGTTCTCCTGCCGGGCATCACGAGCGCGGCCAACCATCTGCTGTTCGCGGTGCGCAGGCAGCAGGAGATGCCGCCGGGCAAGCACAACGTCTCAGACACCGCACAGATCGTCGCTTCGACGGCTGGGCGGACCGCGCTCGTCACCGGGCTCGCGATGCTGACCGCGATGACCGGGCTGTATCTGACCGGCGAGCCGCAAGTCATGCGGCTGGCGGCGGCCGTGGTCCTGGTGGTCCTCGTGGAAGCCGCCGCCGCGCTGACTCTGCTCCCGGTGTTGCTGACGCGAAGCACGCTTCCCGTGCGGAGGTCGTTCCAGTGGCACTGGCTGCCCCGGTTCGTCGCCCGGCTGCCCGCGACCTGGCGCTACCGCAACGCAGCGGGGCTCATCGGCGCGCTGGTGTGCACTGCCGCGGCGCTCGGTTACGTCGTCTACCGCTACCTCGAATCGCCGACGCTGCCGCCGTTGCCGCTGGCGCTGCTGATCGGGCTGACCTCGCTGGCGGTGATCACAGCCTTCCGGCCGGTGGTGGTCGCGCTGACGACCGCGGTGCTTTCGGTGCTGTCCGCGCTCTTCGCGCTGACCATGCTCACCTGCATGGACCCGCCGACCCCGACGTGGCTGCCGGTGGCGCTGGTGGCCGTGCTCGCCGCGCCCACGACCGACATGCACGTCTGCCTGCTGCATCACTTCCGCGTCGAGGCGCTGACCGGGATGTCGCCCCAGCATGTGCTCGCCGAAGGACTGCGTCGCGGCACGGTGGCGATCTCCAGCGCGAGCGTGGTGTCCATCGGGGTCTTCAGCGCTCTCGGGATCGCCGGCGCCGGTGCGTTGAGCGAGTTCGGCTGGGCGGCCGCGGCGGCGCTGGCGATGGACGTGCTGGTGATCCGGTTGGTGCTGCTGCCCTTGCTGCTCTCGCTAGCCGGCCCGGTCCGCTGGTGGCGGCGGACCGGGCCGGGGGCCGCGCGAAAGTGAGGCCGCGGTGCGTTGCTTGTCCGTGAGGGGAACCCTGAGGGAATCAGAGTCCCTCAAGGTTCCCCTCACGGACGCGAGCAAGCGGTGATGAGGGTACGGGCCGGGTATTTCGGCGAGCGGGTAGTCCTTTGTGGACTGTCGGCGCGGTGAAGCCGCACAACCCGGCAGCCCCTCGACCCGGGCCGCGCCGCCCTAAGTCGTGAGCCGGGAAATCACCCGGTGGTCGGGTGCCCGGTGAGGTCGAGGAAGGCTTCGTCGAGGGTCGGCCTGCGCAGGGCGAAGTCCGCCAGCGCGACACCGCGCTCGTGCAACGCGTTCGCCGCCGCGGCGATCCCGCCGCTCTCGTCGAGCAGTTCGAGGGAGATGCTGCACCGGCGTTCGTCGACGACCGGGACGCCTACCGCGACCGGCGTCAGCGCCGCCACCGCGTCCGCGAGACCTTCGGGATGCGCGACAGCGACTTCCAGCCGTTCCCGGCCGACCTTGCGCTTGAGCTCGTCCGCCGTTCCTTCCGCGACGCTCCGGCCCTTGTCGATGACCACGATCCGGTCGGCGAGGTAGTCGGCCTCCTCGAGGTACTGCGTGGTGAGCAGGACCGTGACGCCTTCGCTGACCAGTTCGCGGACCATCGTCCACAAGCCCATCCGGCTCGCCGGGTCGAGCCCGGTGGTCGGTTCGTCGAGGAACAGCACCGAGGGCCGCGCCACCAGGCAGGTCGCGAGGTCCAGGCGGCGGCGCATCCCGCCGGAGTACGTGCCGACCGCGCGGTCCGCGGCCTCGACCAGGTTGAACCGCTCCAGCAGCTCTCCCGCGCGGGCGCGCGCTCCGCTGCGGCCGAGGTGCAGCAGACGGCCCAGCAGCACCAGGTTTTGCCTGCCGGTCAACAGTTCGTCGACGGCCGCGTACTGGCCCGCGAGCGCGATGTGCCGCTGGACCTGCTTGCGTTCCCGCACGATGTCGTGCCCGGCGACCAGCGCGCGGCCGCCGTCCGGCGGGAGCAGGGTCGCGAGCATCCGGACGGTGGTGGTTTTGCCCGCGCCGTTGGGGCCGAGCAAGCCCAGCACCGTGCCCGGAGGGACGGCGAGATCGACGCCGGCGAGCGCCTCGTGGTCGCCGTAGCGTTTGCGGAGCCCTTCGGCTTCGATCGCGAGTTCTCCGTGCGCCATGTCAGCCTGCTTCCCGGACGTTCTCGGGCGACAGATCGGTCCAGTGGCCCGAAATGTGCGCGAGGGCTTCTTCCCGGCTGCTCTCGCCGAGCGAAACGCGCCAGCCTGGCGGGGTCTCCGCGAAGGAGGGCCAGAGGCTGTACTGCCGTGCGTCGTTGACCAGGACCAGGAAAGCGCCGTTCTGGTCGTCAAACGGGTTTGTCATCGCATACTCCGGATCGGTTAGGCGAGGCGGTAACGGCGGAAGCTCAGCAGGGTCGCCGCGGCGAAAAGCACGACCAGCGTCACCGCGACGACGATGCCGGGATGCTGGGCGGGGAACGAATCGTCCGCGGGCACCGGCACGCCCCACAGCTGGCGGCACAGCGTGGTGACGGAGCTGACCGGGTTCCATTCGGCGATCGGCCGCACCCAGGACGGGAGCTGGCTGACCGCCATGAAAGCGTTGGACAGGAAGGAAAGCCCGAGCGTCAGCACCGCGCCGACGCCGTCGATCGATTCGGGATTGCCCATCGAAAGCCCGAGCAGCACGCCGACCCAGATCATCACGTAGAGGAAGAACGCGAGCACGGCCAATCCGGCGAGCAGCGCGGGGAATCCGGCGTGCACGCGGCCGCCGACCGCCAGCCCGATCCCGGCGACGATCGCCAGCGCGATGAATCCCACCAGCGCGTCGCCGATGGTGTGCCCGAACAGGACGGCCGGGCGGGAGATCGGCAGAGAACGGAATCGGTCGGTCAGGCCGCCTTTGAGGTCCATCGCCACCGCGATCGCGGTCGGTGCGACTCCGGCGAGGCCCACCTGCATGAGCGCGGCCGGGAAGAGGAACTCCGGGTAGCTGCCGCCGCCTTCGACGCTCACCGCGCCTTTGAAGACGTACCCGATGGCCAGCATGGTGATCAGGGAGTTCAGGGTGATCGCGAGGAGCCGGCCGGGCACTTTGCGCAGGTGCGTCAGCCGGCGGCCGGCCAGGGCGAACGTTTCGACGAACGCCGCTGCCCGCGGCGGGTTCGCCGGGGTAGTCATCGTGGTCACTGCGACTCCTCGCTTCCGGTGCTCAGCGTTTCCGCCACCACGGCGCCGACCTCGGCCTGTGGTCGCGGGTCCATCAGGTATTCGTGGCCGCAGTCGACCCGGTGTGCGCGCACCGGTCCTGCCACGTGCGGCACCCAGCGGCCCGCGCGTTCGGCAACCTCGGCGTCGGTCAAGCCCTCGGCGGCGACGAACAGCTCGACCGCGCCGGCGAACCTCGCCGGGCGGTACTCGTGGGCGAGGGACGCGTTGTTGTCCATCACGGCGAGGACGCGGGTCATGCGTTCCTCGCCGATGTCAGCCAGTCTGCTGTCTCCGTCGCGCAGCACGGCGATGACGTCGGCCGGGGTCAGCTCGGGCCCGCCGTCGGTGTCGTGGAAGCCCACGTGCTCCAGGAAATCGACGAGCAGCTCGTGCCTCGTCGGCGCGGTTTCGGCGCCGTCCTGCGGGTAGCTGTCCAAGATGGACAGTGAGCCGACCGTTTCGCCTTCGGACTCGAGGCGTACGGCCAGTTCGAAGGCCAGCAGACCGCCGTAGGACCAGCCGAGCAGGTGGTACGGGCCGTGGGGCTGGATCCGGCGAATGTGCTTCAGGTAGTCCCCGGCGACCTGTTCGACGGAGTCCGGGAACTGTTCTGTGCCACTGATTCCCGGCGATTGGAGGCCGTAGATCGGCCGGTCTGGCAGGTGGGCCGCCAGACCGAGGTAAGGCAGGCTCAGGCCGAGTCCGGCGTGCAAACAGAACAGCGGCGGTTTCGTCCCGGTCGGGCGGATCGGCAGCACGGGCGCGAACGGGTCCGGCAGGTCCGCGACCTCCGGTTCGGCTCGTTCGGCGAGTGCGGCCAGGCGTTCGATGCTGCCGTGGGTCAGGACGTCGGCCACGGTCAGCCGGAGTCCGGCTCGTCGGGCCAGCGCGACCAGACGGACGGATTGCAGGCTGTTGCCGCCCAGTTCGAAGAAACCGGTCTGGACATCGACGTCAGTGATGCCAAGGGTTTCGGCGAAAGCGGTTCGCAGCAGTTCGACGGTTTCGCTGGTGTCCTGGCTGGTTTGTGTTGCGGGAGCGGGCAACGCGGCACGGTCCAAGGATCCGTCTGGGGCGACGGGGATGGTGTCCAGTTGGACGAACGCGGTCGGGATCAGGTAATCGGGGAGTTCGGCGGCGAGTGCTTCCCGCAGGGTGAGCGGGTCGACGCCGCGTTCCCATTGCGGGACGACGTAGGCGATCAAGTCATCCTCGGCGATGACGGCAGCGGCGGCGACTGAGGGCTGGCGGTGCAGAGTCGCTTCGATCTGCCCGATCGGGATCGTGAAGCCGCGCACCTTGGCCTCACGGATCACTTCGATGGTTCCGTCCAAGCTGATGCGGCCCAGGAGGCCGGTGGGTGCGCCAGCCAAGTACAGCTCTCCTCGGCCGCCACGAGGCACTGGCTGCAGACTCTGGTCGAGGACGTCGGCGCGGCTGTGCGCGAAGGGGCGTCCGTTGACCAGCGAGAGCCAGCCGGACGCCGCAGTGCCCTCGCAGTTGAGTGCACCGTCGAGGAATCTCTCACCGAAGTTCAGCACCCGCGTACCCGGTCGCAGCGCCAGCATTTTCGCGATGCTCGGGGTCACGACCACGACGCTCGGGTCCACCGACGACGCGAGTTCCGCGATCTCCGCGGCGGGAGCGACGGTCACCACCGCGCCGACGTGCAACGCGGCCAGCACGACCAGTAGCGCGAACTCGGTGTCCGGCGCGAGGACGCGGTCTCCGACTGTGAGCGGCAATTCGGCCAGCAGGGCGGCAATTGTCGCGGCCAGCGCGTCTCGGCTGAACACCGCTTCTCCACGATACGCCACCTCCGCCCCGGACAGCGGCACCTGCAGATCGGTGTCGGCGAATCCGGACACGTCCGCGGGGACTGTGCAGCGAGACGGCCCGCTCGGCGTCCAGGCCGCGCCGGTGGCTAGGACGGCGAAGATCGCGGCCCAGCGGTCGCGGCCCGGCGGCAGGTCGACAGTGACCGTCTCCCCCGGGCCCGCGCCCTGCGCCTGCAAAGCCCGGGCGAGGCGGTTGGCTTGCTCGCGCAGACCGATGTCCCCCGGCACCAGCAGGCCATCGGGAACCTCCGGAACCGACACGGCTGAGGTTTCCCGCTCGGAGGAAGTGCGCAGGTCGATCCGGCTCAGCGGCTGCCCGGGATCTTCGGCGGCGGCCGCCAGGAGGAGCTTCAACCGCTCGACCAGCAGGTACGCGGTTTCCGCGGTGAACGCGTCGGCGTTGTACTCGAGCGTGCCTTCCAGACCGCGTTCTCCCTTGTGCTGGCCCAACTGGAAGGTCAGGTCGAACTTGAACTTCTTGTGCGTCGGGGCGAGCAGTTCGGGCCGCGCGGTCAGGCTGCCGAGACTGACTTCGGACGGCGGCACGTCGTAGAAGGACAGCAGCACCCCGAACAACGGCTGCCGCGACATCGACCGGGCCGGTTGCGTCGCCTCCAGCAGCCGTTCGAAGGGCAGGTCCTGGTGGGCGTAGGCGGCGAGGTCGGCGTCGCGGACCCGCGCGACCAGGTCGGCGAAGTGCGGGTCGCCGCTGGTGTCGGTGCGCAGGACGAGCGTGTTGACGAAGAAGCCGACGAGGTCGTGCACGGCTTCGTCCGGACGTCCGGCGACCAGGCTGCCGAGCGGGATGTCGGTACCCGCGCCGAGCCGGGTGAGCAGCGTGGCCAGCGCGGCCTGGACGACCATGAACAGGCTCGCCCCTTGCTCATGCGCGAGCCGCGCGAGGCCCCGGTGCACGGCGGACGGAACCTCGAACTCGATGGTTCCGCCGTGGTAGCCGGCGGAAGCGCGCCGCGGCAGGTCGACCGGCAACGCCAGTTCGCCGGGCATTCCGGCGAGTGCCTCCCGCCAGTGCTTCAGCAGGCGGAGGGATTCGCCGTCCTTGGTGTCGTCCAGGAGGGAGTGTTGCCAGACCGAGTAGTCCGCGTACTGGGCGGGCAGGTCTGTCCACTCTGGACTCTTTCCGGCCAGCCGGGCTTCGTAGGAGGTGGCGAGGTCGCGGGCGAGCACGTCGACGGACCAGGCGTCTCCGGCGATGTGGTGGAGCACCAGCAGGAGGACGTGATCGCCGTTCTCGGCGGGACCGAAGAGCTTGCTGCGCAACGGAAGATCGGTGGCCAGGTCGAATCCTCGGGCGACTTCTTCTTCCAGGGCCGCGGTGAGGTTCGCGGGCATCGGCGCGGTGCGCAAGGACTCCCCCGCGTCGAGGACGCGCTGGTAAGGCACGCCATCGGTGTCGGGGAAGATCGTGCGCAGGATTTCGTGGCGCGCGGTCAGATCGTCGATGGCGGCAGCGAGCGCGGAGCGGTCCAGCTCGCCGGAGAGGCGCACGGCGAGGGGGATGGTGTATCCGCCGTGTTCGCCTTCGAGCCGGTTGAGGAACCACATCCGCTGCTGGGCGTACGACAGCGGCAGCGGATCGGGGCGGTCCAGTTTGCGGAACGCCGCGCGGGCCTGTCCGGCGGACGCGAGCCGTCCGGCCAGTGCGGCGACGGTGCGGGCCTCGAACAGGTCCCGCAGCGGCAGTTCGACGTCCAGTTCCGACCGGATCCGGCTGACCAACGCGGTAGCCAGGAGGGAATGGCCGCCGAGTTCGAAGAAGTCGTCGTCGATTCCGGCTTCGGGCAGGCCCAGTACCTCGGCGTAGAGCCGGGTCAGCTGTTCCTCGACCGGAGTGCGGGGGCCGCGCTTCTCTGGTCCGGCCAGGTTTTCCGGCGCGGGCAGGGCTTTGCGGTCGACCTTGCCGTGTGCGGTCAGCGGGAGCCGGTCGAGTACGACGAGCGCGCTGGGCACCATGTACGCGGGCAGCAGTTCGGCCAGCTGAGCCTGCAGGTCTTCGGGGCGGGCGGTTCCCGCGACGTAACCGACGAGGTGCCGGTTGGCCGCGTCGGAGCCCTGCACGACGACCACCGCGTCGGTGACCGATTCCTGGGCGAGCAGACCGGCTTCGATCTCGCCGAGTTCGATGCGGTGGCCGCGGATCTTGACCTGGAAGTCCCGGCGTTCCACAAACTCCAGCGCACCGTCGGCCCGGCACACCACGCGGTCGCCGGTCCGGTACATCCGGGTGCCCGGTTCACCGAACGGGTCAGCCACAAACACCGAACCCGTCTTGACCGGATCGCCGACATAGCCGCGGCCGACGACCAATCCGCCGACGTACAACTCCCCTGCCGCGCCTGGCGGAACCGGCCGCAGCTCGTCGCCCAGCACGTACAGCCGGGTGTTCCGCACCGGGAGGCCGATCGGCACCCGCAGGCCCTGCGCATCGTCCACACTGGACAGAACGGCGTGGGTCACGTCGTCGGAGCACTCGGTCGGGCCGTAGGCGTTCACCATCGGGATGTTCGGGAAGTACTCGAACCAGCGGACGCACAGGTCCGGCGGCAAGGCCTCTCCGGTGACCACCAGCCAGCGAAGTCCGTCCAGGTTCGGCGGGCTGCCCGCGTCCCAGAAGTCCAACGCCGCGCGCAGCAACGAGGGCACGACTTCCAGCACGGACATGCCCAAGCCGAACAGCGCGTCGGGATCGGCCGCCGTCTCGCGGCTCACCGCCCGGACTTGAGCGCCGACCATGAGGGGCGCGAGCATCTGCCACACGGACACGTCGAAGGTCAGCGGGGCGTTCTGCACCAGCACATCCGACGGCTTCAGGGACAGGTCTTCTACCTTGGCGAGCAGGTGGTTGACCATCCCGAGGCGAGAAACCATCGCGCCCTTGGGACGGCCGGTGGAGCCGGAAGTGAAAATCAGGTACGCCACATCGTCGTCAGCGCCGACCACCGGGGCCAGCTCGGTGTCGACCACGCCGTCCAGCTCGATGACGTCCACCGGCAAACTGGCCGCGAGCTCCCGGAACTCCGGCGCCGCGATCACGCACGCCGCGCCGCTGTCCTCCACCAGCCCTTGCAGGCGGGCGAGCGGCACCGTCGGATCCAGCGGCACGTATGCACCACCGGCACCGAGGACACCGAGAACTGCTGAAATAAAGCCGATACCGGGGCCTGCGAGCACGCCTGCTACCCGTCCCGGAGGCAACCGCCGAGACAGCGCCGAAGCCAGTCCCACCAGTTCCGCATAACTCACGGATCCGGAGTCATCAACAACCGCCACAGCGTCCGCGGCCTGTGCGCGGACCCGCTCGACGACACCCGCACCGACCGGGCCGGGCGTGCCCAGCAGGAAGGTCTCCGAGGGTTCGGCCACCACGTCGATCCGGCCGAGCAGGCGGTCCGGGTCGCCGAGCACCGTGTCGAGCAGTGCCCGGAACTGCTGCGCGAGCCCGCGGACGCGGTCGTCGCCGAAGGCCTCGCGGAGGTAGTCGAAGCGGAAGACGAGGGAGTCGCGCGGTTCCACGACGAGGCTGAGCGGGTAGTGCCGCGAATCGAGCGTCACCGCGTCGACCACCCGGACGTCCTCGCCGAGTTTCACCAGCGGGCCGCCGTCGCCGGCGGGGACGTTCTCGAACACCACTGCGGTGTCGAAGAGTTCTCCGCTGTCCGGGATGGCTCCGCTCAGCTGGGCCTGTCCGATGTGCTGGTAGGACACCATCGAGGCTTGCTGATGCCCCAGTTCGGCGAGCAGTCCGCGGACTGGGCGAGCGGGGTCGAGGCGAGCCCGCACCGGCACGGTGTTCACGAACATGCCGACCATCGTTTCGACGCCGGGCAGTTCCGCCGGACGTCCGGAGGCGACCGCGCCGAAGACCACGTCCTGCTGCCCGGCCAGCCTGCCGACCAGAATCGCCCAGCACGCCTGCACGATCGTGCTGACCGTCAGCTCGTGTTCCCGCGCCCACGCATAGAGATTCGCAGTGTCGCTTTCGGACAGTACTAACTCGACAGTCGCGGGCAGGTTCGCGGCGGCGGGCAGATCTGGGGCGACGCGGGTCGGTCCGGGGAGGCCGTCGAGGAGGTCCTGCCAGGCTTTCCGGCCGGCTTCCTGGTCTTGGCGAGACAGCCAGGCGAGGTAGTCGCGCATCTGCGGCACCGCGGGCAGTTCGGCCTTCGCGCCGCGTGCGTAGAGCTGCGCCAGCTCGTCGATGAGGATGGGCACCGACCAGCCGTCCGTGGCGATGTGGTGCGCGCTCCACAGGAACCGGTAGCGCTCGGCGGCGATCCGGATCAGAGTGAAGCGGACCAGCGGCGGGCGGGCGAGGTCGAAGCGGCGCAACCGGTCTTCCTCCACCAGCCGCTGCAGCTCCGCCACCCGACGGTCCTCCGGCAGCACGGTCAGGTCGACCTCGGACCACGGCAGCTCGACCGATTCGGCGACCAGCTGCACCGGCTCCCCGTTGCGGCGTCGCCGGAAGTATCCGCGCAGGGCGGTGTGCCGGGTCAGCAGCGTGGCGCAGGCGTCCCGGACCGCTGCGGTGTCGAGCGGTCCTTCGAGGTCCGCGATCGCTTGCACGGCATAGAAATCCACACCTTCGGCGTCCAGCTCGGCGTGGAAGAGCATGCCCTGTTGCAACGGCGCGAGCGGGAGCGCTTCCTCGACCGGACCGACCCGCAGCTCGTCCAGTTCTCCCGGTTCGAGTTCGATCAAGGCGGCGGGTTCGAGGGCAACCTCTTCTCCGACCGGGACCGCGTTCTCCGCGATCGCCGCCGGGGTGCGGGCTTCCAACAGGTCGCGCGGGGTGATGATCAGCCCGGCTTTGCGGGCGCGGCTGACCACCTGGATCGAGCTCACGCTGTCGCCGCCGAGGGCGAAGAAGTTGTCGTCGATGTAGACCTTCGGCACCGTCAGCACTTCGGCCAGGACATCGCACAGGATGGCCTCGACGGCATTGCGCGGGGCCCGGCCGACTGCCTCGGCGGCGAAATCGGGCTCCGGCAACGCTTCCCTGTCGACCTTGCCGTGCACGGTCAGCGGCATCGCGTCGAGCACGACCATCGCGGGCGGCACTAGGTAGTCCGGCAGCCGCTGCTGCAGTTCGCTCCGCACCGACGGGACGTCGACCGGCTCCGTTCCGACCAGATACGCGGCGAGCCGTTTGGTCCCGGCGTCGTCGGTGCGCACCACCACGACCGCGTCCGCGATCTCGGGCAGCTCGCGCAGGGTGGCTTCGATTTCGCCGAGTTCGATGCGGTGGCCGCGGATCTTGACCTGGAAGTCCCGGCGCTCGATGAACTCCAAAGCCCCGTCGTCCCGGCGCACCACGCGGTCGCCGGTCCGGTACATCCGCGTGCCCGGCTCGCCGAACGGATCCGCGACGAACACCGAACCCGTCTTGACCGGGTCGCCCACGTAACCGCGTCCGACCACCAAGCCGCCGACATACAGCTCGCCGGCCGCACCCGCCGGGACCGGCCGCAGCTCGTCGCTCAGCACGTACAGCCGGGTGTTCCGCACCGGGAGACCGATCGGTGTCCGCACCCCGCGCACATCGTCCACACTGGACAGAACCGCGTGCGTCACGTCGTCCGAACACTCGGTCGGCCCGTACGCGTTCACGAGCGGGATCTCCGGGAAGTACCCGAACCACCGCACACACAGGTCCGGCGGCAACGCCTCGCCGGTCACCACCAGCCACCGCAATCCGGGCAGCTTCGGCGGGCCACCGGCATCCCAGAAGTCCAATGCGGCCCGCAGCAACGACGGCACCACTTCCAGCACCGACATGCCCAAGCCGAACAACGTCTCCGGATCCGCGGCGACCCGCCGGTCCACCACCCGGACCTGGCCGCCGACCACCAGCGGCGCGAGCATCTGCCACACCGACACGTCGAACGTCAGCGGCGCGTTCTGCACCACCACGTCGGACGCGCCCAGCCCGAGATCCTCGACCTTCGCCAGCAGGTGGTTCATCATCCCGAGCCGGGAGACCATCGCGCCCTTGGGACGGCCGGTCGAACCCGACGTGAAGATCACGTACGCCACGTCATCGTCCGCGCCGACCACGGGTGCCAGGTCGGCGTCAACCGTGCCGTCCAGCTCCACGACGTCCACCGGCAGCTCCGCCGCGATGTCCCGAAACTCCGGTGCCGCGACGACACAAGCCGCGCCGCTGTCCGCCACCAAGTCACGCAACCGCGCCAACGGCAGCGTCGAATCCAGCGGCACGTAGGCACCGCCCGCGCCCAACACACCGAGAACCGCTGAGATGAAACCGCTCCCTGGGCCGGCGAGCACGCCAACCACGCGCCCCGCTGGCAACCGCCGCGACAACGCCGAGGCCAGCCCGACCAGGTCCGCATAACTCACCGACCCGGCCGCATCAACCACCGCGACCGCATCCGGAGCCTGCGCGCGCACTCGCTCCACCACGCCCGCACCGACCGGGCCATTAGCGCCCAACCCGGCGGTGAGCAGTTCCTCGCGCTCCTGCGCATCGGCGACGTCGATGCGCGCGAGCGGCGCGTCCGGATCGGCGCGCGCGAAGCGGTCCAGGAACCCGGCGAACCGGTGCAGGTGAGTGTCCACTCCGGACTCGTCGTAGAGGTCGGGATTCCCGTTGAGGTGCAGTTCGATCCCGCCGCCGGGCTCGTCGAGGACGGTGATGGACAGGTCGTTGGTGATCCCGGTGGACAGGTTCCGCACCCGGGTCACGCAGTCGCCCAGCCGCAGCCCGGGGTCCGCGGGCAGCACGTTCACGAAGGGACCGCCGAACGGACGCCGTTCGTCGCTGCGGACGCCGATGTCGCGGCGGATCTGGTTGACGTGGTAACGCTGGTGCTTGAGCGTGCGGGCGAGTTCCCGCGAAGCCTGCTTCAGCAGCAGCTGCGGGGTCATCGCGGGCGTGACCTGCATTTTCAGCGGCAGGTAGTTCGCCATCATCCCCGGGATCGCCCGCGTCCGGACCCCCGCGCGGGCGGCGACCGGGACGGTCAGCATCAGGTCCTGGATCCCGGAAAGGCGTTCGGTGTAGGCGGCCATCGCGGCGAGCAGGAAGGTCGGCAGGGTCACCCCGGCCTGCGCCACTGCCTTCCGCGCGGCTGCGGCGGCATCGGCCGGCAGGGCGAGGGTGCGGCGAAGGAAGCCGCGAGCGGGTGCGGGTTCCTTGCCGGACAAGCTGATCAGGTCCGGGACCGTGCTGAAGTGGCTGCTCCAGAACTCGCGGTCCCGTCCGAGGTGCGTCGAGGTCTGGTATGCGAGTTCGGATTCCAGCAGGTCCCGGAACGGCGGCAGCGGACGGCCCTCGGGCTCCGCGCCGGTCAGCACGGCCGTGTACAGCTCGCCCATCCGCCGGTGGCAGATCGCGGCGCTGAACCCGTCGCCGACCAGGTGGTGGGTGGTGAGATACCAGAATCGCCGACGCGGTCCGAGCGTGAGCAAAGCCGCGCGGAAGAGCGGAAAGTCGGTGACGGAGAACGGCCGGGCCAGGTCCTCGTGCATCCACGCGAGGGCGGCCGCCTCGGGGTCCGGTTCGCCGGACAGGTCGAGGAAGCGGACCGGCAGCTCGGTCAGCGGCTCGACCACCTGGCGCGGTTCGCCGTCGACCTCGAAAAAGCGCGCGCGGAAGCATTCGGCCTCGTCGGTGAGCAGGCGGAACGCCTCGGTGAACGCCGCCACGTCGAGGTCGCCGGAGATGTCCAGGTAGTCGGCCATCGCGTAGGCCAGGCCGCCTCCGGACAGCTGCTCGTCGAACCAGACGTCGGTCTGGGCCGTGGACAGGGGCAGGCTGGTCTCGACAGCAGTCATCGCGGCACCTCGGAAAGTCGGTCGGTGGTCTGCTCGGGCACGCGGCCGAGCGCGTCGGCGGCCCAGTGGTCCCGGTAGACCGTGTCCAGGTAGTGGTCGCCCAGATCCGGGGAGATGGCGACGGCGGTCAGGTCGCGGTCCTCGCGGGCGAGCCAGGACAGCGCGCCGGCGACGACGGTGCCGGTCGAGCCGCCGAACAGGAAGCCGTGCCGCACCAGCGTCCGGCACATCTCGACGGTCGCGGTCTCCTCGACGTGCACCACATCGTCCACTAAGGACTCGTCGAGCAGCGCCGGGCGGATCGCGGAGCCCAGCCCGGGAATCCGCCTCGGCCCGGGCGGGCCGCCGAAGCTCACCGAGCCGACGCTGTCCACCGCGACCACGCGGATCGACCGGCGCGCCTCGTGCAGGTAGCGGGCGCAGCCCATCAGCGTCCCGGCCGTGCCGGTGCCGACGAACAGCACGTCGAGGCCGGGGAACATGCGCAGGATCTCCGGGCCGGTGGTCCGGTAGTGCGCGGTCCAGTTGCCCGGGTTGGTGTGCTGGTCGAGCCAGACGTAGTCCGCGTGCTCCGCGCAGAGGCTCTCCACCAGCCGCTGCCGCGCGCCGACCAGGCCTTCCACCGGATGCGGTTCGGTCAGCACGTGGACCTCGGCGCCGTAGTTCTGCATCAGCTGCCGCGCGGACAGCGTGCAGTGGTCGTCGGTGACGCAGATGAACCGGTAACCCCGGCTGGCCGCGACCATCGCGAGCGCGACGCCGATGTTCCCGGACGAGCTTTCGACGATCGTGGCGCCGGGGCGCAGCCTGCCGTCCCGCTCGGCGCGCTCGACGATCTCCAGCGCGGCCTTGAGCTTGATCGACCCGGCGAAGTTGAACCCCTCGCATTTGACGAACAGGTCGCGGCCGACGAACCGGCGCAGGTCGACATAGAGATCCGGGACGGTGAACTCCTGAGGGGCGGATATCACCCGCACGGCAAACCTCCGGTGCCCAAGGGGCGGTTCAGCGCCGGGAACGACTCGCCACGGCCGACTTTGCCGGCGAGCAGCCCGGTGAAGACGATGAGTTTCTGGATGTTCGCGGCGCCTTCCATGAATTCGACGCCGCGCGCGTCGCGAATCAGCTTGTCCAGCACGGGATGCGTCCAGCGCGCGCTCGGTCCGAAGAACCGGCAGGCGGCCCTGGTCGCGTCCTCGGCGAGCCGGCTCGCCTCGGCTTTGGCGGACGAGGCGAGGTGCCCGCCGCGGCTTCCGCCCGCGTCGACCTCCATCGCCGCGAGGTGCACCAGGTTCCGGACGCTCTCGATCCGGTAGCCCAGCTGATCCCATTCGGCTGCCGCGCCGCCAGTGAGCAGGCCGCCCTCGGCGCGGACGTATTCGTGCGCGGCCCGCGCGATGCCGACCGCGATGGCGGCGACGCCGGGGCGGAGACGGTTGAACGTGAGCGTGGCGGCCCACATTCCGCGTCGGGTCGGGGAAAGGTGGCGGCCGAGCACCCGGTTCGCCGGGATGCGTACGCCGTCGAACTCCAGGGCGCAGAATCGTGCGCCGCGCAAACCGAGCATGCCCAGCGGTTCGGCGTGGAAGCCGGGAGAAGCGGTGTCCAGGAGGACTGCGCGCACGCCGAGCGGGCCGGGTGCGGTGCGGGCGAAGACCACACCCATGCCTGCGCGGGAAGCGTTGCCGACGTAGCGTTTCCGGCCGTTGAGAACGAAATCGCCGTCTGGGCCGGGCGTCAGGCTGGTGGTCAGCGCGTTCGCGTCGGAACCCACGTCGGGTTCGGTGAGCGCGAAGAAGGTCCACGTTGGACGGTCGATCAGCCTGCCGTAGAACCAGGCTTTCTGTTCGTCGTCGCCGAGTACGTCGATCAGGACGCCCGACATCGACGCGCCCGGTGCGGCGAGCGTCACGCCCGCGTCGCCCCGGGCGAACTCCTCCAGCAGCACCGTCCGTTCCAGCGCGGTCATCCCGTGGAACCGGTGCCCGGCGACCCTGATGCCTTCCGCGCCGTACTCCGCCGGGACCAGCAGCTGCGCCATGCAGCGCACCGCAGGCAGATCGGCGAACTGGGCGGTGGCCTCGGGATCACGGTCGAGTACCGCTCCGGCGGCGCGGAGGTCGGTCGCCCATTCCGCGGCGAGATCCCTCAGCGCTAGCAAGGGTTCGGTCAGTACCGTGCCCGTCACGTTGTCCCCATTTCGTGAACGCTCGCGAGCAGCTCCGAAACGTCGGCAATCTCGCCCGGTCCGCCAGCCAGGAATCCCTTCGCGCCCAGCAGGCCGAGCAGCTTCCGGTCCACATCGGACAGACACTGATGCAGATACCGCACTCGCGCGGGAGTCGCACTCCCGTCCGCCAGCAGATCCGCTTCCACCGCCAGTTGCCCGTTGAGCGCACTGGCGAGGCAGTCCTGGATCATCTGCTTGCGCAGCAACGACTCCTCGCCCGAACGCCGCTCGCCCAGGTACCGGAGACACTCGTCCAGCAGCCCCTGGGAAAGCCCCAGCCGCACCCACACCAGCTCCGGCCCCGCGGGCGCTCCCGCCAGACCCCGCGCGAACGCGACCGCGCCGCCCGGGAGATCAGCCTCCCGCAGGATCTCCGTCCCGGCGGGCAGTTCTCCCGCCGGGACGGCCGCGATCGCGCCGTCGCGGCACGCTGTCGGCAGCAGCTTGAGCGCGGGCGCGACGCCCTGCTCCCGGGCGACGCGCCGGTACTCCTGCCACGATGCCGGGTCAGGCACGGATTTCCGCGATGACGAACGCGGCGAGCGAACGCACCGATTCGAAGTGCTGCATCTCCAGGTTCTCGGTGTCGAACTCGATGCCGAACGTGTCCTCGAGCTGCATCAGCAGTTCCAGCACGCCGGTCGAGTCGAGGCCGGCGTCGGACAGCCGGGTGTCCGCGGACAGGTCGGCGACGTCCCGTTCGAGCACCGCGCCCAGTGCGCCGGTGATGCCTTCGACGATCCGGTCCTCGGTCAGGGTCTGCGCGGTCTCAGTCATGACTCTCCTTCTTTTACACGGGGTTCAGCGCGCCGTCGGAGCGAATCCGCGGGCGTCGCGGCGGGCCTGGCCACGGGAGATCCGCAGCGGATCCCAGTCGTGGCCGCGTTCGGGCAGCAGGGCGCGGTCGGCGAAGACCGCGCCGTCGTACGCTTCGGCCAGCACCGGGCGGTCGAGGATCGCCTCGGCGCACTGCGCACCGCCGACCGCGGCGCCGACGACTCCCCCGCCGTGGATGTCCTGTCCGGCGACGAACAGTCCTTCGACGTCGGTGCGCACGTCCGGCCGCCGTCCGTGCGGACCCCAAGACTGCAGCCCGTACGCGGCTCCGCCGGTGGCGAGGGTGTAGCGCTCTTGCGTGAGCGGGGTGGCCGATTCGAGGTAGACGATGCGGTCGCGGAACGGGCCGAGCACCTCTTCGGCGCGGTCGAGCAGGCAGGCGGCGAGTTTCTCTTTGGCCGCACGGTATTCGGCCACGCGCCGGTACCGAAGCCCGGACGCTGGTCCGTCGGTTACGCCCCACTGCTCGTAGCCGGGCGGGCACGCGGTCATGATTTGGAGGTTCGTGTATCCAGGCGGGCAGACGGCGGGGTTGCCGGGGTCCTTGTGCGAGGCGGACGAGATGAATACGAACGGGAGCTCGTCGAACTGGCCCGCTTCCGTTCGGGCGTAAGCACTTTCGACGTCGCCGCTCGGCCAGTACCAGATGTTGGCCTCGGACGCTTCCGCCAACTCCGTGTCCACCACGGCATAGCTGGTCACCAATGGCAGCCGCATGACCGCGTCTTCGGTGCGCCGGACGATGCCCTCGGGGAGGTTTTCCCGGCCACCGCACAGCTCCAGCACCGTGCGCCGATAGTCCGCATTGGACACCACCAGCGGCGCACGCAGCACGTCTCCGTCGGCCAGTTCGACACCGGCCGCGCGTCCGTGCTCGATCAGGATCCGGGCGGCGCGCGCTTTGGTGCGCAGCTGGCCGCCGTGCGTTTCGAGCTGCTCCACCAGCGCGGCGGCCAGCATCTGGCCGCCGCCCTCCGGGTAGTACGCGCCACCGGTCAGGTAGTCGTCGAGCATGCGAATGTGCGCCGCGACAACGGTATTCGCTGGCGATGACGCATAATTTCCGGACTGCGCAGCCAGCACCGTCCGCGCGGCCGCCGACAGTCCACAATGGTCAAACAGACGACTCAAGCTGCGTCGGCTCCACCGCACCACCGCGGCCGAGTTGCCCAGCACCGGCCGAGCACTCGCCGAGTACCGGGCCGCCGCGGCGATCTCGCCGCAGATCGCGAGGTACTCCTGAAGCCCCGCGGCCTCCGCCGGAAAAGTCTCCAGCAGCCGGTCCCCGTACTTGGACCAGCCTTCCGGCACGTCGAAGCGCAGGCCCGGCAGCACGATCCGGTCGAAGCCGTCCGGGTCGAGCCGGCGGAACCGCACCCGGTCGCCGACGCCGAGCCCGGCCAGCAGCGACGGGAGCAGCCCGCCGGGCCCGCAGTCGCCGAGGTAGTGCACGCCGATGTCGAACTCGTAGGCGCGCCGCCGCCGGAACATGTGGCAGTTGCCGCCCGCCACGTCGTGCTGCTCCAGCACCAGCACCCGGCGGCCGAAGGCGGCGAGGTAGCCGGCGCAGACGAGGCCGCCGATCCCGGACCCGATCACGATCGCGTCCCAGGAAGAGCTTCCCGCCTCGTTCGGACTCATGCCGCTGACGCTACGGCGGGGCGGTGACCCCGGGCTGACCGCGCGCTGACAGCTGGGGGCAGTCAGCAGCAGGCGGTCGCCCAGGGGTCACCTATTCAGGAGAGAGCATGGCGATCGAGGTCTTGCCGCGCACCGCGAGCCAGGTCGGGAAGAGCGTGGCGACCATGCTTACCACGACCGCGAGCAGCACCACCACCGCATAAATCCACAATGGACCGTAGGGCAGCCAGCTGTCGGACACCGCCTGGCTGAACGGAACCAGCATCGCCAGCGAGACGGCGGTGCCCAGGACCACGCCGATCACCGCGACCACCATCCCCTCCACGGCCATCACGCCCAGCACCTGGCCCCGGCTCGACCCGGCGAGGCGCTGCAGGCCGAACTCGCGCCGCCGGTGCGCGGTCGAGAGCACGAGCGTGTTCACCACCGAGATCGCCGCGTAGAGCAGGATCATGCCGACCACGAGGTAGTTCACCCACGCGTTCGCTTCCTGTTCCTGCACGAACTTGGCGGTGAGCGTGTCCCGATTCGCGACCTGCACCCCGGGCGAGGCCTGTGCCAGCCCGTCGAGCGTGGTCATCAGCTGCGAGACGCTCGTGCCCGCCGCCGCGGTGACGAGGACCTGCGACGCGATCCCGTCGGTGGTGTGCGGAGCCAGCGTGCCCGCGGGCATCAACGCCGTCGCGAAAGACGGCGCGGACCGCAGGGTCGCCACTACTCGCAACCGCACTTGCGCACCGTCGCCGAGCCGCAGCCCGATCTCGTCGCCGACCTTGACGTGCAGCCGATTCGCGTTATCGACCGGAAGCGCGATGGTGTTGCCCTGCAGGTCGTTGAGCGAACCGGAAGCGAGTTCCGCGGCCCGCGTCTTCGCGACCGCGTCGCCGGTGACCCCGGTCAGCGCGAGCCCGTCCTCATCCTGGCCAGAGTCCGACGGCTTCTCGTTGTAGCCCTTGCTGGTCACGTACGCCGAAGCGGTGCCGACGCCGGGCAGCGACCGGACCTTGTCGAGCAGCCCGGTGCCGACGTCGCCGGTCGACGAGGTGACCACCGCGTCCGCCGAGAGGTTCGACGCGTACTTCTGCTTCGCCGATTCCACCTGCGTGGTCTGGAAATAGAGCATGAACACAGCCAGTGTCGTGGCGAGCATGACCGGCACGACCGCGCCGGACATCGGCAGCCAGCGCACCCGGGCGTTGGCCATCGCGAGATAGCCGGACAGCCCGCTCACCGCGCGCACCGGAACCCGCAGCACCGCGACCATCAACCGGGTGATCCCCGGCGCGAAGAGCGCGACCGCCGCCGCCACCAGCGTGACCGCCGGTCCGGCCGTGCTGGCCGCGAGCGGTCCGTCCATCACCGTGATCGTCAGATACGCCAGCGCCACGCCGCCGATCAGGCTGCCGATGCCCCACCAGAGCCGGAACGACGTCAGCCAGCGCTTCGGCGAAACCAGTTCCTGCATCGCCTCCACCGGACGCGTCCGTCCGGCGTAGCGCGCCGCGACAAACCCCGCGCCCCACGCTGACAGCAGGCCGACAAGAACGCCCGCGGCGGTCGGAATCCAGTCCTGGTGATACGCCAGCACCGGTTCGAAGACGCCGAACCCGGACAGCCGGTCGAACAGCCAGTTCCCCAGCAACTCGCCGGGGAACGCGGCCAGCACGGTCGCGAGCACGCCGATCACCATCGACTCCGCGGTGATCATGCGGCTGACCTGCTTGGGAGTCGCGCCGACCGCACGCAGCAACGCGACCTCGCGCCGCCGCTGCTGCACCGACAACCCCAGCGTGCTGGCCACCACGAACAACGCCACCTGCACCGCCAGACCGCCGAACACCGCGGCCAGGATCACGAGGATTTCCCCGCCGTCGCTCGCCTGCGCGAACTCGGCGGTCCCCCGCGCGACGCCGGTGAGCGCGACTGCGTGCTGGTCCCGCACCGCGTTCGCGATCTGGGTGCTCAGCGCGTTCGGGTCCGTGCCCGCCGTGGGAAGCACGCCGAACGCGTCGACCTGCCCGGTCGCGGGCGTCAGCGCGAGAGCGTCTTCATGAGAGAAGAACACCGCGTCGGACGCCATTTTCCCGCCCGCAACAGCGATTCCGACGACCTGGAAGGACCGGACCCCGCCACGCACGGCGATCTGCACCGAACCGCCCGACGCGACGCCGGTGGCCGCGGCCGTCGCCTGGTCCAGCACCACTTCGCCGCTGCGCTGCGGAGCGCGGCCGTCCGTCAGCGAATACGGGGCCAGCTCGGCGGTCGCCCAGTCGTGCCCCAGCGCGGTGCCGCGCACCAGCTTCACGTCCGGGTCGGCCGGAAGGGTCGCCGGGATCGACACGTCGGGGATGACCTTCGCGACGCCGGGAACGGCCGCGATCCTGGCTCCGAGCGCCGCGTCCAGGCGCACGCGTTCGGGCAGTGTCGCGGATTCGTGGTCCTCGTCCTCGGTGCCCGGGTTCGTCGGCGGCAGGTTGTAGTGCTGGTCGCCCGCGACGACCACCGGCGCCTCTGCCAGCCGCTGCGGCGGGACGCGGGGCGAGATCCCGGTCTGCATGAGCCCGCCGCACGCCATCACGATCGCGGTGCCGACGAGCAGCGCGATGAACGTCGCGGTGAATCCGGCCTTGCGGAACCGCAGCGTGCTCAGGGCAAGGCGCAGCATCAGCGCACCGTCCCGACGGTGTTCCGGCCGTCGCGGCCGAGCCGCGACGCACGCGAGCTCAACGCGGTCAGCCCGCGCGCGACCTCGTCCACGGTCGGTTCGTGCAGCTCGCCGGCGAATTGGCCGTCGGCCAAGAAGAGCACCCGGTCGGCGTAGGAGGCGGCGACCGGATCGTGCGTCACCATCACGATGGTCTGCCGCTCGGCGCGCACCGCGGTGCGCAGCAGGTCCAGGATCTCGCTCGCCGACGTCGTGTCCAGCGCGCCGGTCGGCTCGTCGGCGAAGGTCACGTGCGGGCGGCTGACCAGCGCGCGGGCGATGGCGACGCGCTGCTGTTGGCCGCCGGACAATTCACCGGGCCGGTGCCCGCGCCGTCCGCCGAGCCCGACCTGCTCGATGATCCGGTTCACCAGCGCCGGATCAGCCCGTTTGCCCGCCAGCCGCAGCGGCAGCGTGACGTTGTCGACCACGTCCAGCGACGGCAGCAGGTTGAACTGCTGGAAGATGAATCCGATGTGGTCGCGGCGCATCCGGGTGAGCGCGGCCTCGTCGAGCCGGCCGAGGTCCTGGTCGGCGAGCACGACGGTGCCCGAATCCGGCTGGTCGAGGCCCGCCGCGCAGTGCAGCAGCGTGCTCTTGCCCGAACCGGACGGTCCCATCACCGCGGTGAAACTGCCGCGGGCGAACGAAACCGAAATCCCGTCGAGTGCGACGACGCGGGCCCGGTTCCCTCCGTAGAATTTGGTGACGGAGCGGAGCGTCACCGCATCCGTGCTTGGCTGTCCGGACTGGTACATCGGTCACTCTCCCAGGCGCGTCGGGCTACAGAAGAAAGCTACGAGCGCTGGGGCCGGATTCCGATGGTGCTAGCTCTTCGATCCGGACTGGTCCTAGCACCCCTGCCGGGAAAGCCGGGAACAGCACATAATCGGGATATGCCCTCAACCGATGTCCGCGAGCCGGCGGCGCCGAAGCCCTGGTTCGCGAGGGGCGGCCTCGCCGTGCTGCACAGCACCGCGCTGGGCCTGCTCGCACCGGTCGAGGCGGTGCTTTTCGGGCTGCTGGCCTGCGCCGCTTCGATGCTGGGCGTCGGCGTCGGGGTTTTCCTGATTCCGCCGGTGGTCTACGGCGTTCGCGCGGTCGCCAATCTGCAGCGGAAACTGCACGGCACCTGGACCGGACGGACGGTGCCGCGACCGTATCTGCCGTTGCCCGAGGGCACCCGGTTTTTTCAGGTGTTCGCGCGGTTGCTGGCCGACCGTGCCACTTGGCGGGACACCGCCTGGCTGCTGGTGGACTGCACCATCGGCTGCCTGCTTACGCTGGCCCCGTTAGCCCTCGTGATCGACGGCGTGCGCGGGTTGTTGATGCCGTTGCTCTATCCGATTCTGGACGATCTGTGGCTCGGCGACTGGTACGTCGCGTGGCCGGTGGACAACCCGACGGTCGCCTGGGCCGCCGTCGTGCTCGGCCTGCTGCATTTCCCACTCGCGCTCTGGGCCGCTCCGCATCTGCTGAAGGTGCACGCGGCGCTGGCGGCCAAATTCCTTTCCCCGTCCGAAAGCACCGTCCTCGCACAGCGCGTCCAGCACCTCACCACGACGCGCGACGACGCCGTCGGCCATCAGGCGCTGGAGCTGCGCCGGATCGAACGCAACCTGCACGACGGCGCGCAAGCCCGGCTGGTCGCGATGGGCATGACGCTCGACGCGGCGGCGAAACTCGCCGAGCGACAGCCGGAAGCCGCGAAGAGCCTGCTGGAAGAGGCCAAGGCGAGTTCGGTGAAAGCCCTGCAGGAACTGCGCGATCTGGTGCGCGGGATCCAGCCGCCGGTGCTGGTCGACCGCGGTCTCGCCGACGCGGTCCGCGAACTCGGGATGGAAGCGACGCTGGAGATGGAAACCACCGTCGACCTGCCCGGCCGGTTCGCGCCCGCTGTCGAGACGGCCGCGTATTTCACCGTTTCCGAGGTGCTCAACAACGCGATGAAGCATTCCGGCGCGGATTCCGGGAAAATCGACGTGCACCATTCCGGCGGCCGGCTGTCCATCACGGTCACCGACTACGGCAAGGGCGGCGCGGACCCGGCCAAGGGCACCGGCCTGCGGGAACTCGAACGCCGGCTCGCCCCGCTGGACGGATTCCTCACCGTGCTCAGCCCGCTCGGCGGCCCGACCTCGGTGGTCATCGAAATCCCCTGCTCACCGGTCGGCTGACGCACGCTGGTGGGCAAGTTTGCGGTCCGTGAGGCGTCAGTGGCGCAGGTAGGCCAGCACGGCCTGCACGCGGCGGTTGCTGTCCTCGGACACCGGCAGCTGCAATTTCGCCAGGATGTTGTTGATGTGCTTGGACACCGCCTTCTCGGTGACGAACAGCTCGGCGGCGATGTTGCTGTTGGACCGGCCCTCGGCGATCAGCCGGAGCACGTCGTTCTCGCGCGGAGTGAGGCTTTCCAGCGCACGGTCGCGGGTGTTGTGCGTGAACAGCCGCGACACCACCTCGGGATCCATCATGGTGTTGCCCGCGGCGACCCCGCGCAGCACGTCGACGAAATGGTCGCCGTCGAGCACCCGGTCCTTGAGCTGGTAGCCGACCGCGCCCGCGCCGTCGGCCAGCAATTCGTTGACGTACAAGCGTTCGACGTACTGCGACAGCACCAGCACCGGCAGTCCCGGCACCTGGCGACGGGCCTCGATCGCCGCGCGCAGGCCCTCGTCGGTGAACGACGGCGGGAGCCGGATGTCGACGACGCCGACGTCCGGCTTCTCCGTGACCAGCGCGTTCAGCAGATCCGGCCCGTTGTCGAGCGCCGCGACGATCGTCATCCCGTGCGCTTCGAGCAACCGGACCAGCCCGTCGCGGAGCAGGAACTGGTCTTCGCCGATGACCACGCGCACAGAGCTTCACCTTTTCTTCGCCGCGGCTGTTCCGCTCCTGATTATAGGGGCGCGGACGGCTCGATTTCCCGGGCGAAGGCGCAGATTCCGAGAGTTCCGCGAACCGGGTCGTAATCGGCGAGCACCGCGGGCGGTTCGGCCCACAGTTCGGTGGCGGAGCGTCCTTCGGTGATCGGCTCGCCGGTGAGGCCTGGTCCGTAACGGTCTGCTGGCGCGAGCCGATCGGCCTCGGCCCGCGCGTCGGCCGGGGCGATTCCGGGCAGCACCGCGACTCGGGTGCTGCCCATTCCGGCCTCGAACAGCAGCGCGGCCGCCGCGTCCGCCGACGGACGTTGCCCGGCGTACGGCATGCCTCGCTGCTCCATGACGAGGATCAGCACGCGGTGCATCGGCTTCCGCCGCACGTATCCGGCCGCTACTCGCAGGGCGAGGAAACCGGCGAGCGGGCCTTGCCCGGAAACCGAGTACGTCATCGGACCGCCCGGCAGCACCGCGGTCAGGTTGACCGGAGCGGACAGGCGCGGGTCGAAATCGGGGCCGTCGTGCGCGACGACGACCAGGTCGACCGGCTCGCTCAGCTGGCCGTCGAGCAGTTGCCTGGCCAGGGAGATGAACGTGTTGCCCTGTGCCTGAGCGACCAGGTCCGGCGAGTAGCCGACCTCGTGTCCGGCGGCCAGATCGGTGAAGTACCGCGTCATGATCGGACCGTCGAGCCGGTCGTCGCCGGACTCGAATCGCCGATGCAGCACGGTTTTCAACCCCATCGGCAGCACGGCGAACGGCGAAGTGCGCGTCGCTGCTACGGGAGCACCGGCACTGAACATCAGCCCTCCACCGCGGGAACCGGCAGCCGGTGCAGGTGCTGACGGCGCAACAGGTCCTCGGGCTGGTCCCGCTCGCTGATCACATAGGACTGTCCATCGTGGACCAAAACTTCGGCGGGATAGCCGTGGCTGAGGAACAACACCGGCGACGCGCTCGGGCCGTAGGCGCCGGAGCGTTCCACTCCGATCAGGTCGCCGGGACGAACCGGCGGCAGCGGGATCTTCTTGCCCAGCACGTCGTTCGGCGTGCACAGCGGGCCGGTGATCTGCCAGGTTTCGGCGGCCGGTTCGTCGATCCGGTTGAGCAGCCGCATCGGGAAATCGCGTTTGACGTAGGAGCCGATCCCGACCGCGGCCATGTGGTGGTTCGTGCCGCCGTCGGCGACCGCGAAGTTCTGTCCCAGCGAGGTTTTGACGTAACGCACGCGCACCACGTAGGTGCCGCTCATCGCGGTGAGGTAGCGGCCCAGCTCCATCACGAGCCGGGTGCCGGGATGCCGCGCGGCGAACTCGTCGATCACCGGGTTGAGCCGGGAGGTCAGCAGATCGAGGTCGAGGTCGCGTTCCCCCTCGAAGTACGCCACGCCAAGGCCGCCGCCGACGTCGACCAGGTCCAGGCCGAAGCCCAGCCGCGCGGACAGCTGCTCGGCCAGCGCGAAGATGCGGGTGGTGTTCTCCACCACCGATTCCTCGCTGAGAATGCGCGTGCCCATGTACACCTGGACGCCCATGATCTTCACGTTCGCGTGCCGGGAAACCAGGTCCTCGGCGGCGAACAGCTGTTCCTCGTCGATGCCGAACTGACGCGGCTTCCCGCCCATGGTCAGCCCGGATCCCTTGACCGCGAAGCTCGGATTGACCCGCAACGCCACCCGCGCTTTCACCCCGCGTGCTCCAGCGAGCCGGTCGATCAACGCCAGCTCTCCGAAGGATTCGCAGACGATCGCCGCGATATCCTCGTCCAGACAGGCTTCCAGCTCTGCCTGGCTCTTGCCGGGACCGAGGAAAATGATGTCGCGCGGTTCGACCCCGGCACGGCGCGCGGTGCGCAGTTCGGCGAGGCTCGACACCTCGGCGCGCGCCCCGTTGTCGTGCAGCACAGCGAGAATCGACACGTTCGGGTTCGACTTCAGCGAGAAGAAGACCTCCATGCTGTCGTGCAGTTCCCGCCGCAGCCGGGACATCCGACCGGCCAGCTCGCCGCCGTCGTAAACGAACAGCGGGGTGCCGTAGCGGTCCGCGAGCTCGGTGATCCCGACGCCCTCGATCTCGAGTTCCGTACTCATCAGGTTGTGCTCCTAGTGTTCGAAGACCATCGCGGAAAACGTCGAGCCGAGGCCGACCGAAACCATCAGGTAGCGCTCGCCCGGGTTCAGCAGCCCGAGCCGGGTCGCGGTGTGGTAGTTGAGGAACGGGTCCGCGCAGAAGCAATGGCCGGTGCGCGGGACGTTGCCGAGGAAGATCTTTTTTCGCGGCACGGCCATCGCCTCCGCCGCGCGGATCCACGAAACCTTGTTGACGTTGTGCGGAAGAACGAGCGCGAGATCGCTTGCCGCGCACCCGGCGGCTTCGAGCGCGGTGCGGGTGACGTCGCCCAGCGCGTCCGGATAGATCTGCCGGAAGACCTTGTTCTGCTCTTCGTTCGTGATGACCTCGCCGCCCGGCCCGCCGAGCGTCGTCGTCGCGTAGCCGAGCAGCCGATCCCGTTGCCCGCCAGGGGCGACCAGCACCGCGGCGGTCCCCTCGCCCATCACCGCGACGTCCGGGATGATCTGCGCGGCCGGGGTGAAAGCCTTCTCCCCGGCGAGAATCAATGCCAGCGCGTCGGGGTCCCCGTCCTGTTCGAGCAGCGCGCCGGCGAGGTCGAGGGCGAGCAGGCCGGACGCGCAGGCGTGGTCAGTAACCGTGAAGGCCAGCGCGTTCTGGAGCCCGAGCCGCTGCCGCACTTCGGCCAGCGGATCGAACGGAAACGGCGACGCCGCGGGCACTGTCTTCGGCCGCAGCACGTACCGGACGCGTTCCTCCACCCCGGCGAACCCGTCGAGCTTCGCGACCGCGCCGAGCAGCATCTCGGCCTCGGACTCGGGCGACCGGCAGACCTCGGACAGCCCGTAAATGCGATGCAGCCTGCGCAACTGGGCGTCGGTGAGGTCGAGTTCGTCCTGCAGCGACGCGATCGGCACCGCAGCGGGCAGGTAACTGGACACAGACATCAGGCACGTCACCCCGACAGAATCGCAATCGGCACTGACGCGACGCTGACGCGCGGCTTTCAGGAGGGTTCGCTCACCACAGCGCGACGGCGGTGAGCACATGCACCGCACCCACCACGGAGCTTCCCGCGATCATGCCCCGTTCCCCGCGGAACACTCCGATGCCGACGTCGCCCGCCTGCGCGACCGCGGCCGCGAGCAGAACCACCGCGCAGACTGGTCCAGACCAGATCAACGGCACCACCGCGGCCGCGCAGCCCAGCGGCACGGCTCGCACCGCATACATCCAGCCGTAGAACTTCTCGCCGCTCGTCGGCGCCGCACTGTGGCTCAACGCCGCCGGTCGCACTGCTGCCACTACCGCGAACGCGACGCTGACCACCGCGAGCACAGCGTTGGCCGCCACCAGGACGATCATCATTACCTCACTCATCAACTATTCACAGATTGAACTGTTTACGGATGATAGAGTACCGGCGTGGCGACCAACAGTTCTTTGCCCGAGACCTCGGCGTTCCGGCTCATGGTGCTCGGCACCGACCTGGCCAACGACTTCGCCGAGCACCTGCGCGAAACCGGCCTGACTCCCAAACACCTCGGGACGCTCGCCATGGTCGAGCAGGGTTTCGCGCGGACCCAGGACGACATCGCGCGACTCATGCGGGTGAGTCCCAGCCTGGTCGTCCGGCTGGCGGACCAGCTGGAGCAGCGCGATTTGATCGAGCGGCGGCGAGACCCGGAGAACCGGCGCAAGCACATCCTCACCGTCACCGACGGAGGGAAATCCCTGCTGGCCGAGATGGGTTCGCTCGCGGCGGCCGTCGACAACGAACTGGCCGAGCGGCTCGGCGAGCGGCTCAGCGGACGGCTGGACGAGGCGCTCGCGCAGCTGATGGGCAAGCTCATGGAGGACCGGCAGCGCCCCCGGTGATCAGCGGGATCCCGCTCGTCCGGCTACCGTCGCAAGCATGCGCGCATTGGTAGCCGGAGCCTCGGGGTTCGTCGGCAGCCGGTTGTGCCCGGCGCTGGAAGAAGCCGGGCACGACGTGCTCGCCATGACTCGCCGTCCGGAGAACTATCGAGGGACGGGCGAGCCGGTGCACGGCGACGTCGCCGACATCGGGTCCTTGCGGGACGCGCTCAAGAACGTCGAAGTCGCCTACTACCTGGTGCATTCCCTGGACAGCACCGACTTCCAGCAGCGCGACGCCAACGCGGCCCGCGCGTTCGCCCGCGCCGCGGCGGAGGCCGGAGTACGCCGGATCGTCTACCTCGGCGGTCTCGGCGACGACGGCGACTCGCTGTCGGAGCATCTGGCCAGCAGGCGCGAGGTCGAACGGCTGCTGGCGGAGACCGGCGTGCCGGTGACCGTGCTGCGCGCGGGGATCGTCATCGGGCACGGCGGCACGTCGTGGGAGTTGACCCGCCAACTCGTCGAGCACTTGCCCGCCATGATCACCCCGCGTTGGGTCAGCACGCGCACCCAGCCGATCGCGCTGGCCGACGTCGTCCGCTATCTGGCCGGCGTGCTGGAGCATCCTGAGACCGAGGGCCGGACGTTCGACATCGGCGGCCCGGAAGTGCTGACCTACCGGGACATGCTGCGGCGCGTCGCGGTCATCGAGGGCAGGATGCTGCCGATCGTGCCGGTCCCGTTGCTCTCGCCCCGGCTGTCGTCCTACTGGCTCGCGCTGGTCACCGACGTCGACGCGACGACCGGGCGCGCGCTGATCGACTCGATGGGCAACGAGGTCGTCGTCCGCGACGACGCGATCCGCCGGATCGTCGAGTTCGAGCCGATGAGCTACAACGACGCCGTGCTGCAAGCGCTCGGCGAACGCGCGCGACGGCGGCAGGCCAGGTGAAGACGTTCCTGAAAGCGGTGACCGCGGCGGGTTCCGGACTGCTGGGCGCGTCGCTGGCCAGCAAACCCGGGTCGCGGCGGTTCCACGTGCTGACCGCGTCGGTCGCGGCGACCTGGTTCGCCGGTGCGCGAGCGGCCGGGCCGGTGCCACGGGGACGTCCGGACGTCATGCAGCCGGTGCTGGCGGGCGCGGGCGCGTTCGGGGTGTTCTACGGCTGCGCGCTGGTCGCTCGCCGGATTCCGTTGCTGCGCAGGGCAATCACCGGCGTACTCGGCCATGCTCACCACGGCTCGACGCCGACAGTGGTGACGACTGCCCTCGTAACCGGTGCCGCAGAAGAGGTTTTCTTCCGCGGCACGCTTTACGACACGTTCGGCCCGCGAGGATCGACCGCGCTGTACGTGCTTTCCACGACGGCGACACGGAACCCGGCGTTGGTGCTGGCGTCCGCGACCATGGGGACGCTCTTTACGCTGCAACGCCGTTGGGGCGGCGGCGTGCAGGCACCGTTGCTGACGCACGTGACCTGGTCCGCCCTGATGATCGGCTTCCTGCCCCGGCTCTTCCCGCCTCAGTCCAACTCGGGTGGAGTGGGTCCGTAGGCATTGGCGCGGGCCGCACGAGCGCGGGCACCAGGAATAGCGGTGAGCAACCGCAACAACCGATACGGCGGAGCGGCCGGACGACCACGCTCCCGCGCACGGGCGGCGCGTTGTTCCAACCGGACTTGCTGTGCCTGCACCTGCCGGATAGCGGGCTCACGCTCGGCTTGAATCCGCGCGAGGGCGGCATCGGACCGATCCCGCACGAGGTGATTGGCCGCGACGACGGCGTCCTGGACCGCCATGAGGATTCCGTTGCCCCCGACCGGCGAAATGACGTGCGCGGCGTCGCCGATGAGCAGCAGGCCTGGACGCCACCAGCGCTCCACCCGGGAGATGTCGACCGAAAGCAGGGTCGTCTGGCCGAAATCAGTCAGCAGTTCGGCGCGGTCGGCCAGCCACGGCACATGCTCGGCGAGGAACGTCCGGATCGGGCCGACCCCGCGCTCGCGGGCCTGCGCGTATCCGCCCTTGGGCAGGCTGTATCCCACCTGCCAGCCGTTCGTCCCGGCGAGCAGGCCGACGTAGTGGTCCCGCCCGAAGAAGAGGTCCACGTCGGCGTCCGGCGGGTCCTCGGGACGGTGCGGCAAGCGGAACCACAGCAGGTCGGTCGTGGCGCCGAGGGAGCGGGCCGGAGCGTCCGCGAGCCGGCGGATCCGGGAAAAGCGGCCGTCCGCACCGACTACGAGCGAGGCGGGCAGGCCGTGGGTTCCGGCGTCGTCGCGGTAGCGGACGCCGGTGACGCGGCCGTCCTGGATCAGCTCGACGACCTTGGCCCCCGTACGCACGCTCGCGCTGGGCAACGCGGCGGTCTCGGCGGCGAGGAAGTCGAGGAATCGCGCCTGCGGCATCAGGGCGACGTAGTTGTACGGCGAGGCGAGCTTGCCGTAGTCCGCGGTGGTGATCGACCCGGCCGGGGTGTGGAAGCGGAAGAAGCGTGCTTTGTGGTGCGGCAGGGCGAGGAGCCGGTCGGCCAGCCCGAGGCGGTCGAGCAGTTCAAGGGTGTAGGGATGCAGCGAGTCGCCGCGGAAGTCGCGGTCGAAGTCGCGGTGCGCTTCCAGCAGCGTGACGGGGATTCCGGCCCGGCCGAGCAGATAGGCGAGCATCATCCCGCCCGGTCCGCCGCCTACGACGACCACGGGGTCCGTCACGCGTCACCCGTTTCGAGGCGGAACACCGCAAGCGAGTCCAGGTGCTCGGCGATCTCAGCCGCCGACGCACCGGGACCGACCGGGAACGCGGCGAGCGCCCACGGAGCTTGCACCGCGGCCAGATAAGCCGAGATCACCGACACCGCCTCGGCACCGTGCACCGGTTGCGCGCGCACGCTTTCGCTGATGTCGCCAGCCAGGACGCGGCAAGCCGTAACCGCGACGAGATTGCGTACCCAATCGCGGTTCGCGTCCGGCGACACGAGGTAGCGGTCGCTGCCGAGCCGGAGCACTCCGAGCGGCGTCTGCCGGGTCCGGCCGCTGCGGCGTCCGGTCGTTTCGAGCACGCGCAATCCGTAGCCGCCGTCCGGTACCGGGCGCGGATCGGCGTCGAGCAGCTTCCGCGCCATCTCGGCGTTGACCTGGGACAGTTCGCTAGATTTTCTAGCCATATCGACCAGCGTACCGCTTACCTAGAACTTCTAGCTACCATTCGACCGTGTCGGACGAACGAGTGGCGGACGAACGAGTGGCGGACGAACGAGTGGCGGACGAACGAGTGGCGGACGAACGAACGGCGCGGGACGTCTCCCTGGCGGTGCGGCGGCTGCTGCAAGCGGGCCGGGGCATGCAGGCGGCGCTGGCGCGCAGGCTGTCGCTGCGGGTCACCGACGTCCAGGCCATCGACCAGGTGGTCTCCAGCCCGGAACCGCTCGGACCGGGCGAACTGGGCAACCGGCTCGGCATCACGTCGGCGTCCGCGACGGTGCTGGTCGACCGCCTCGCCGCGGCCGGGCACCTGGCCCGCCGCGCCGACCCGGCCGACCGGCGGCGCGTCCACCTCGAGGCCACCGCCCACGCCCGCGAGGACGTCCGCACCGCGCTGACACCGCTGCTCACCGAGATCGAGACCATCACCAACCGGCTCGACCCCGAGCACGTCCCCGTCGTCCTGTCATTCCTCGACGACGTCGCGGCCGCAATGCGCGCCTACGACCGTCACGCCTGAACCGACTGCTCAAACCGCCGCTTCGTCACCACTGTCCACCCGATCAACCCCGCGAACGCGACGATCAACAGCGCCTGCGAGAGAGCAGCTGCGGTGTCGAACGGCAGCGTGTACACGCCCACGATGCGCAGCACCGAATCAGCAGTCAGCCCGACACCCCACACCAGCGAGATCTGGTACCAGCGCCGCCGCAGGGTCGCGTCTTGTGCGGTGGCGTCGAATTCACGCTGCCGGGCACCGCCCGCCGAATGCGCGAGGCGCCGCGCCGCGTAGTACGCGAGAGGACGGCCGAGCACGCAGCTGCCGACCAGGGCCACGCCGGCGCAGAAAGTGGTCACCGATTCCTTCGCCAGCAGGAAGCGCGGATCACCGGTCAGGAAGCTCAGCCCTAAGCCCAGACCGAAAAGCAGCACGAGGAACGACGAGAACAGGTCGAGGCGGCGCTGCGCGACCGCGACCCAGATCGTCCGCAGTCCCGCGACGATCGTGCCGGCCAGCAGCGACACGTACGCACTCGCGCCGAGCAGGTTGGCCGCGTAGTAGACGACGACGGACAAACCGACGTCCAAGAACATCGTAGTGATCATCGTGCGGGTGGACTTGGTCATGCCGGGCTCCCCGTTTTCGGCTTGATTGCTGGGATTCGACGAGAAACGCTACGGTCGCCGCGCGCTGCCGTCTTGCGGCTGCGGGCGTATCCCCGGGTGGAGAAATCCAGGCTCGGGTGGAGGGATTTCTCCACCCGGGGATACGCCGCGCACCGCACGACTTCGAGCCCGTTCCGCCGTAGTTTTCTCGGCATCGGAACGGATGCGAAAGGCAGGAACAACTCATGAGCGGACCCGTGGAGATCGTCCTGATCGTGGCGGCGATCGGCTACCTGATGGTGCGGCGGCTGATGGGCGAACCCGCGCAGGCCAAGCAGATGCTCATCCTGCCCGCGGTGCTGTCCGTCGTCGGTCTCAGCACGTTGTCCGGCGAGGTGACGACGCCCGCCTCGATGATCTTCCTCGTCGGGACCGCGGCGGTCAGCGTCGCCCTCGGCGTCCTGCGCGGGATGAGCGTCCGGATTTCCCGGCGCGACGGCACCGCCTTCGTCCGCTACACCGCGTTCACCGTCGCACTGTGGGTGGCGAACATCGTGGTCAAGATCGGCGTGAACCTCGCGCTCGACGCGTTCGCCCCGCAGGACGCCGGCGGCGTCGCCAACAGCATGCTGCTCACCATCGGCGTCGGCATCCTCGCCGAGGGGCTGGTCGTGCTCTACCGCGCGCTGCGCGCCGGGCACCAGGTGGTGTGGACCCAGGGCAGCGACGGAGCCCCCGCGCAGACCTCGCCGCTGCTGGACAACATCCAGCGCAACCTCGCCGGCCGTCCGGCGGAGTGGAACACTCAGTCCGCCCGCGACACCGCCCCGACGAGGAGGAACCTGGTCCCATGAGCACGCCGGACCAGCGGTCGCTGTCGCTTCTCGGGCAGTACCGGGACGAGCTGATCCAGCCCGTCCTCGTCCTCACCGCCATCGCTTGCACCGCAGTTCAGTGGCCGGACGCGCAGATCGCGTACCGGCCATTGGCCTTGCCGCTGTTCGTGCTCGCCTCGGTCTCCGGAATCGCCTCGCTGCTGCCCTGGACCCGGCTCACCGAGAACCGGCAGATCGCCGTGATGAGCGCGTACATGCTGTTCGGCGCGCTGCTCCTGCCGCTGACGCACGGGACGTTCGCGGCGATGTTCCCGTTCGTCGCCGCGTCCGCCTCGGGGGTCAAACTCGCGTCCCGCCGGGCCGCGGTGACCATCGCGGTCGCCGGCACCGCCGTCGCGGCCGCCGCGACCTGGACGGTCGGACAGCTGTCACCAGGGTTCCCAGTGTGGCCGGTGTGGGTGACGCTGACCGTGGGTCTGCCGGTCGCCGTCGGCATCTCGCACCACGACCGCCTCGACGCCGTCCGCAACGCGCAGCTCGCCGCGGACGCCGCGCAGCGCGCCCGCGAGTCCGAAGCCCGCGAGGCCGCGCTCGTCGAACGCGGCCGGATCGCGCGCGAGATCCACGACGTCCTCGGTCATTCGCTCTCGGGGATCGCGCTGCAATTGGACATGGCCGACGCACTGCGCGACAGCGGCCGTGACGACGAGGCAGCCGCCGCGGTTCGCAAGGCACGCGCCATCGCCGTCGACTCGATCAGCGAAACCCGCCGTGCGGTGCACGCGCTGCGCGAAGACACCTTGCCGCTGTCTGAGACGTTGTGCCAACTCGCCGAACACGCATCGGCGGAGTTCGCCATCGAGGGCGAAGCCGGAGCGGTCGGCCCGGAGACCACGCACACCATGGTCCGGGCGGCGCAGGAAGCGATGACCAACGCGGCCAAGTACGCGCCGGGCGCGACCCGTGGCCTGCGGCTGGCCTTCACTGCTGATCATGTAAGGCTGACCGTGCACAACGGGCCCGCGACCGAACCGCTGCGCGCCGAACTGGCCGGAGGTTCCGGGGTCGGGCTCGTCGGAATGCGCGAACGGGCCGCCCTGCTCGGCGGCACCCTGCGAGCAGGCCCGGCCGGCGACGGCTGGACCGTGGAACTGGAGCTGCCTCGATGACCGACCGCCCGATCAGCCTCGTTGTCGTCGACGACCAGGCAACTGTCCGCGAGGCGCTCGCGGTCATGCTCGACCTCGCCGAAGACGTCGACGTCGTGGCGACCGCGACCAACGGCGCCGAGGCCGTCGAGGCGGCGCAGCAGCACCGTCCGGACGTGGTGCTGATGGACCTCAACATGCCGGTGCTGGACGGCGTCGGCGCGACCGGGCGCATCCGCCAAGCCCAGCCGGACACGACAGTTCTCGTGCTGACCACGTTCGACGACGACGAATCGATCCTGGCCGCGCTGCAGGCGGGCGCGAGCGGCTATCTGACCAAGGAAGCCGACCGCACCACGATCCTGCACGCCGTGCGCACCGCGGCCCAGGGCCAGACCGTGCTCTCGCCCGAGGTGCAGCGGCGATTGCTCGCGCTGGCCGCCAAACCAGCCCCGCCCGCCGAGCCGGATCTCTCGCTGACCGCGCGCGAACGGGAAATCCTCGGCCTGATCGGCGACGGCCTGCGCAATCCGGAAATCGCGGCCGCATTAGTCATCAGCGAAGCCACGGTGAAAACCCACATCAACAACCTTTTCGCCAAAGCGGGTTTCCACTCGCGTGCCGACGCGGTCCGCTACGCGCTCAACTATCAGAACGGTCAGCGCTAGCAATAACTGAAGCCGCGCAAGGGCCGGGCGCGGTTTCCGCGATGACGCATCGATGCCGCATCCGCGACGCCGCGACCCGACAGCATGGGGCGCGAGGCACACCATCCGAGGTGCGCCCAGGCGCGAAGGAATATTCGTTATGGTTCGATTCACCGGCCCAGGTTCTCTTTCCGAAAGAGCGGCCAAGCCCTTCATTGCCATCGCATTGACTATCGTCGCCTTGTTCGCCGGCGCGAGCGTCGCCACGGCGGCCCCGGCCGCGGAGCCGCTGACCGGAACCCTCAGCTCAGCGGGCTCGCACGCCGCGCCGGACGCCGTCCCGCCGGTGTTCAACTGCAACTATTACTCCCGGGCCCCGTTCCACGACGTCGCCATCAGCTGCGCGGTCCGGGCGGGCGTGATGCGGGTTTACCTCGTCTGCTCGAACAATGCCCAGGTCTACGGCCCGGTCATGTACGCGGGCAACATCTACCGTTTCGTTCTTTCCTGCCCGGGCGTCCCGGTGCGAACCATTAACTGGCAATCCTTGTCCTAGTCCGGAATGCGTCCGGGGCGGCCATCCGGCGGGGCCGTCCCGGACGCGTTTCCGGTCCGCTTGGCCGAAACTGCTCGCCCGTAGCGCCGCAGATCCGCCCTTGCCGTTGCACGAGCCGGGCGACGGACGCTAGACACACTGAGTCCTGGTCCGGCGACCGGCTCACGGGTGATCACGATGACGGTACGATTCCGTCTGCTCGGCCCTGTTGGCGTGACGGTGAACGAGCGCGCGATCGCGCTCGGCCATCAGCAGTTGCGCTGCATGGCTGCGGTGCTGCTGATCGAGGCCAATCAGACGGTCGCGATGGACGAGCTCATCGACCGCGTCTGGCCCGAGGGCGCGCTCCCCCGGCAGCCGCGGCGGGCGGTGCAGCACAACATTCCGTTGCTGCGCAAGGTCCTCGCTCCGATTCCGGGGGTCGCCCTCACCCGCAACGGCTGCGGCTACCGGCTTTCCGTCGAACCGGACGCGATCGATCTGCATCGCTTCCACGCGCTTCTCGAACAGGCCCGCACCGCATCGCAGCGCGATTCCCGCGCCGACCAGATCGCCGCGACCGCCCTCGAACAGGCGCTGTCCCTGTGGCAAGGCAAGCCTTTCTCGGATCTCGCCGCCGCGGCCGACATCCCGTGGCTGTGCGCGCTGCGCGCCGCGCTGACCGCCCGCCAGCGAACCGCGCGCCTCGACCTGACCGACATCCGGCTGCGCCAAGGCAGACACGCCGAACTGCTCGCCGAACTCGCCGCCGGCACCGCGAGCCACCCGTTCGACGAACGCCTCGCCGGGCAGTACCTGCTGGCCCTCTACCGAAGCCGCCGCCAAGCCGAGGCGCTGCAGCATTACCACCGCCTGCAACGCGTTCTGGCCGACGAACTCGGCACCGACCCCAGCCGTCCGCTCCGCGAACTGCACGAGCAGATCCTCGCCGCCGACCCCGCGCTGACCGCGCCCGCGCCGGAACCCGCGACCCGGCCGCCGGTCCCCAGGCAGCTCCCGTGCCCGCCCCGGCTGTTCGCCGGCCGCGGCGGCGAACTCGTCCAACTGGACCGGCACATGGACGTGGCGGGAACGGTGGCGATCGGCGGCACCGGCGGAATCGGCAAAACCTGGCTGGCGCTGCACTGGGCGCATCAGCGGCTCAGCCGGTTCCCGGACGGGCAACTGCACGTCAACCTGCACGGTTTCGATCCCACCGGACAGCCCGTGTCCGCCGCCGAGGCGGTGCGCGGCTTCCTGGACGCGCTCGGCGTCGTCCCCTCCGCGATCCCGGTCGACCTGGAAGCCCAGATCGGGTTGTACCGCAGCCTGCTCGCCGGAAAACGGATGCTGCTCGTGCTGGACAACGCCCGCGACATCGACCAGGTCACGCCGCTGCTGCCGGGCACTCCCACCTGCACCGTCCTGATCACCAGCCGCCGCCACCTGGTCGGGCTCGCCGCGCTGTACGGCGTCCACCTGCTCAACCTGGACGTCCTGCCCGACTCCGACGCCCGGGAACTCCTGGCCGGACACCTCGGCCCGGACCGCCTGGCCGCCGAACCGGACACGGTCGCCGACCTGCTCACGATGTGCGCGGGTTTGCCGCTGGCCGTGCGGATCGTGGCCGCCCGCGCCCAGCACCACCCGACGTTCCCGCTGGCCGTGCTGGCCGAGGAGCTGCGCGACGCCTCCGCCCGGCTGGACGGCCTGAACGCCGGTGGCCTGCGGGTAAACCTGCGCGCGGTGCTGTCCTGGTCCGTCCGCGCGCTGAGCCCGCAAGCGACGCGACTCTTTGGTTTGCTCGGCATCGCCCCAGGCCCGGACATCAGCCTGGCCGCAGCCGAGGCTTTGGTGGCGCTTCCGGCCGCCCAGCTGAGGACGGTGCTGCGGGAACTGGAGATCGCTTCCCTGGTACAGCAACACGTTCCGGGCCGATATCGAATGCACGACCTGATCCGCCTTTACGCCAGCGACACCGCCCAGCACACCGTCACCGAAGACGCGCGCGACGCGGCTTTGCGGCGGATCCTGTACTTCTACACGCACACCGCCCACGCCGCCGACCGGCTGCTGAACCCGCGCCAGGACTCGGTCCCGCTCGATCCACCCGCGCCGGACGTCCTGCTCCATCCGCTGCCCGACGCGCTGGCGGCTTTGGCCTGGTGCAACACGGAGCACGCTTGCCTGCTCGCCGCGCAGCACACCGCGACTACGCTCGAACGGAACCCCGCCGGTTGGCAACTGGCTTGGGCGCTGGAGACCTTCCATGTCCGGCTGTCCCGGCTCTACGACCGGCTCGCCCGCTGGCAAGCCCCGGCAGACCTCGCTACGGCTCCTCGCCGAGGTAGCGCGTCTGGTCCTTCTGCCGGTTGACCTCCGCCGCGTAATACTCCTCCGCCACCTGATGCGCCCGGTGCTCGATCAACCCCAACTGGGTCACCAATTCCTGCCCCGCCTCGCCCCGATGCGCGGCGAACCACCGCGGCAAGTTGAGATACGTCTGCACCGACAACGGCAAATCCGTCCGCGCCAGCAACAACACCCGATGCTGCAGGTCCGGATTCCCCGCCAGCCGCCGAGGATCCGCGAGCAGGTCCGACAACATCTCCGCCACCCGCCGCACAGCGTCCATTGTGGACTCCGGAAGTCGCCCGGAAGCCGTCCGCACCAGAGTGTCCAGCGACGAACGGACCTCGGCGGCCTCCACCGACGGATCGACAACCAGCCGCACCTTCTCCGGCGGGCCGAGCAGCGCGCCCGCGGCGTACAACACGACCAGGACCACGAACATCAGCCACAACGGGCCGATCACGCCGAGCACGTACAGCAGCAGCCCGGCCAGCGCGCCGACGCAGCCGAAGAGGTTCTTGGTGGAGCCGAACCAGCGTCTCATTGGTACCCGCGAATCTCCTGGAACACGCTGGCCAGCTGCACGTTCCGGGCGTCGAAGACCTTGCCCCCGGTCAACGCGGCGACTTGGCCGAGTTCGTCGCCGCTGCCCTCGCCGAACAGGACGGTGAACACCGGGATCTGCCGCATCGCGGGCGGCAGCGAGCCGAACGCCGCCTTGAACGCGGCGAGGTCGGAGCCGTTCTCGTTCTGGCCGTCGGTCATCAGCACGATCGAGTTGAACCGGTCCGGATCCTTCGCGACGAGCGGCTCCAGCACCTGGTACCCGTGCTGCAGGGTGTCGTAGATGGCCGTGCCGCCGTTAGCGGTCAGGCCGCCGACGTAGTCCTTGATCTTCGCCAGCTCAGGCTGCGGATACTGCTCGGGCACGGTGAACGTCGTCGGCATCCCCGGCTGCGTGTTGAACGGCAGCATGGTGACTTCCTCGCGGCTGCGGAACTGCCGGTAGCGGCCGATCAGCGAACTGTCCGCGCCGGTGAGCCCGGACAGCGCCGAACGCAGCGCCTCGATCCGGCCGTCCCGCATCGAACCCGACGTGTCCAGCAAGTACAACGTCCGCGACGGGCGGCGGATCTTGCTGAAGTAGGCCGAAAGCAACGCATCGACGGCTTGCTGCGTCGCCGGGAACGGCAGCTCCACCAGGTCGTGCGACGCGAACTGCTGCCCGAGCTGCACACCGGGGACGGCCGGACGGCGCTGCGTGGCAGTCATGATCCGGCGCTGCACATCGGGTGTGCGCAGGTAGTCCGAGAGCTTCTGGTGTGCCGTGCGCGCGGCATCGCTCGCGCCGTTGAGCAGGGTGAGCGGATAGTCGGCGGTGACGACGCCGTCCGTCGGATAGATCAGCGTCAGCGGCTGCGGCAGCTTGCCCGAGGCGTTCAACGACAGCAGGACGGACTCGTAGTTGACCAGTCCGTCGACCTTCTGCCCGGGATCCTGCCCGGTCGCGCGCTTCTGGAAGGCATCAGACAGCCAGCCCGACGAGCCCGCCGACATCTGCTGTGCGCTGAAGAACTGCGTGAGCTGCGGCGTGACCGTCTCGATCTGCTTCGCGTCGATCGCCGTCCCCGCGCTGGCGAGCGCCGAAGCGACCCCGACGAGCGCGGAGAATCCGGAGTTCGACGCCGACGGGTCGGTCATCCCGTAGCTGAACTCCTTCCTCCCGGCCGCCGCCGCGATGTCGCCCCAGGTCGGAGCCTTCTTGTCCCAGCCCAGCCGCTGCGCGACCGGTGCCGAGAGCCCGAGCACCACCGGCGAACGCATGATCTTCGCCTGATTGCCGAGCCGCTTGTTCGCGTCGGGAATGCCTGCCGGGTAACGGTTCGAGGAGAACCACACCGCGTCGTACTTCCCGTCGACGCTGCCCTTCGCGAGCGCCTCCGCGCCTTCCAGCGTGCCGGTGAACGTGAACTTGACCTGCACGCCAGTCGCCTTCGCGGCCTCATCGAGCACTGGCTGCAGATCGGCCAGCTCACTGCCCGCGAACACCCGCAACGCGCCCGCCGCAGGCTGGCTCGGATCGGCCGGTTCCGCCGACGAACAACCAGTCACCAGCAGCAACACGGCCAACGCGAATACGCCGAGTCTTCTCACAACTCCCCCTCGTGCGACCGGCGCAGCCGATCCTCCGCGCGACGCAACTCCCCGGACAGAGAATCCACAGTGGACGCCATGCGCGACACAGCTTCGGCCTTGAACCCGTCGATCGCGTCGAACGCCGAGTAAATCCGGTCGAACGACTCGCGCAGGGTGTCGACCGCGACCGCCGGATCACTCGATGCCTTGCGGATTTCCTCGCTCTGCGACTGCAGCAACTCCGCATTCGCCCGCAGCAGACCGTTCGTGGTCGCCTGCAACGCGTTGACCTCGTCGAGCACGTCACGCTGGTTGGCCAGCGCCGCGCTCACCAGCATCGCGACACGCAGCGCGGAAACCGTCGTGGTCGCCGCGCGCTCGACGCCGCGGATCAGCTCGTCGTTGGTGCGCCGCACCAAATCCAGCGCGAGATACCCCTGCGCGCTCACCGCCAACTGCGTCAGCACGTCCTGGTGCCGCTGGCGAATCGGATACAGCAGATCGGCGCGCAAGGCGTTGGCGTGCGCGGGATCCGTAAGATCGAAGACGCCCGCCTGCCGGTCGATCGCCCCGTCGACCGCTTCGGCGAACGCCGCGGCTTCAGCCAGTTTGCCGAGCGTCGCCCAGAGCCGCTCGCGTTCGCCCTTGATCGCCGCGTTGTCGCGCCGCAGCACGTCCTGCCGCACGCGCAGCTCGCGGACCAGCGCGTTCACCGGCTCGTTCGCCGCCCGATACCGGTCGAGCGCTCGTTTCGCGCTCGCCGCGGCGGGGAAGATCCCGAGCAGTTTGCGTCCGGTGATCGGCAGCTTCGCCGGATCGAGTTCCGCGACCGTGCGGCGCAACTCGGTCAGGCTCGTCGTCACTTCCTGGTGCGGCGAACGAGCAGTGTCGAGTGCCTTGGTCGACCGGTCGAGCATCGTGCCCGCGACCGTCGCCGCCGTGCGCATGTCCGCCTCGCCGACCGCGAGGATCTCGTCAAGCAGCGCGGTGAACTCAGGCGATTTGACGTCGAGAGCTTCGAGTCGCTCGGCGAACTCGTCGGCTCGCTGGGAAATCTCGCCCCGGATCTCCTCGCCGAGCGTGATGAGCCCGGCAGCGCGTTCGACGGGCACCGCCGCCACCGGTTCGGGCGGGGTGAGGGTGAATTCGTCCATCAGTACTGCTTCTGGATCGAGTCGAGCATACGTTCCAGGGTCTCGAAACTCGGCGGCTCGACCGCGTCGACGAGTTCCCCCGGCACCTTGGCCCGCGCGGCGACCTCGCGGAACACCTGCGGATTCGTCGTGCGGAACCCGAACGCGGCGGCGAGCTTGCCGAGCTCCGGATCCGTCGACAGGGCCTGGCCGACCTTGTTTCCGTTGGCGGAGAACGGAACCAGCGTATGCTTGGAATACACCGTCGGCGCCGTGTACAGCATCCGCATGTCCGGCCGAATCGAGCCGTCGTTCCGCAGCACCCGATCGACGTACTGCGATTCGTAGATCAACGCGAGCGGCGTCTTGCCCATGCCCGCCGACAGGTAGTCCTCGAACGGGCCCTCGGTGCTGTTCTGCGTGTACCCCTGGTCCAGGAACAACTTCGCGACCTGCGGCAGGACCTTCGCCTCCTGGTCCGGGCTGGAGACGACGTTGTTCCCGTTGGCCACGAACGAAACGATCGACAGATACATCGCCGCGGAATTGGACTCGCGCGGGTCAGTCGTGGTCACGAGGACGTTCTTGCGCACCGGATAGGCCGTGTTGTTCGGCAGCTGATCCCAGCGGGTGCCCGCGAGCTGCAGGTACTTCGCGATGTCGAGCACCTGGTAATCGCCCGCGCCCTTGCGCACCACGCCGTTTCCGCTCAGCAGCTGCACGATCGGCTCGAAGGTCGCTACCGCCATCGGCGACTGGAACGGCGTGTAGACCGTCGTGACTTTCTTGTCGCGCTGGATCTTCTGCGCCGCCGGCGACGAGGACGGGAACGCGAACTCGTACTTCCCGAGGTCGACGGCAGTCGCGATCTGCCGCGACCCCGCCGTGTCGACCTCGACCTTCAGCCCCTGTCTGGCGAACGCGTCCACCACCCGCTGATCAGTGAAGAAGGCCTGCTTCTCCGACCCGATCACCCCGCGCACGACGGTAATCCCGCCACCCGCGGCGGAATCGTCGCCGGATCGCCCCCAGACGACCACCCCCGCCACGGCGAGCACCAAAACCACAGCCAGCCCGATCGACAACCGGCGCTTCACGACCCACCCTCTCGCACGTCCCCCGACGCGTCACCTCGAATCCTTCAGCTTTTGCCGCGCGGCACGGGGGTTTCCGCGTGAACGGTCGATGAACAACCGGAGTCTTCGGTGGCGCGGTGGCGAAATTCGGGCGGTGGCAGGGATTTTCTTACGTCGGGAGGTCGTCGAGGCTGAGCCGGAACCAGTCGTCTCCGCTCACGAGGTGCAGCTCCGCGCCCCTTCCGAAGACGCGAGCCCGCCGCGGCACCTCTTGCCCGTCGGGCAGGACGAGCCGGTACTCGCCGGTCATCCGGAAGCGGCCGTCGTCCAGGACCCCGGCCACCAGCCGATCACGCAACGGCTCGTAACCGCCGTACAACGCCACCCGGGAACCGCGCACTGCCAAGGCGGTGGCGCCGCTGATGTCGTTGGTCCACCCGGTCACGCCGTCGTCGCGGATCCGGACGATGGGCCAATCGGTGTAGTAGCACGTCCAGGCGGTGTCGCCGTCGACGTTGAGTGCGTAGCAATCCAGAAAGTCGCCCCACGCCGCCCGGACGGACCCGGGGTAATGCCATTCCTCAGCCAAGCCGGCCGAGAACCGGACCAACCCGCTCTGGCCGACGGGAGACGCGGTGCCGTCGCCGCCCCAGCCGTTCGAGCCGAGGACGCCTTCGTCGAAGTAGCCGACCCAGATCTCACCGCTCCGCGTGGCCTGCACGTGGTCGATCCCGTCGCCGAACGTCTGCTCGGCCAGCACTTCGCCGTCGGGGCAGTAGACGATCGCGTTGCGGCCCGGGCTTTCCTGGCGCCACTCGCACCGGGTGCCGACCACCAGCACGCGACCGTCCGGCAGCGGCTGCGCGCTCGGATGCGCGAGCCGAAGATCAGGAATCCGCGCGGCGACCGCCATCTCCGGCACGTGCACGGTCACCCGCGCCGGCGTCGGACGCGACTCGGGCGCGCGCGGAAACCTCTCCAACTGGTTCTCAGGGCCCGACCACAGCGCCGTCAACTCGCCGAACGGCCCGATCGACTCCGAAATCCGCACATCTCCCTGCTGCGGCGGCACGATTCGCGCGTGATGCCAGACAGGAACGGTCGGCAGGGCCAAGGCCTTCGCCCGACGCTCGGCGTACTTCCGCTCCCACTCTCGCATCCGGGTATCCGACCACGCTCAAGTCCGCGAACTCCATCGCATTTCCCTGACCGCCTGAGGGTCAAGGCGATCCACGGCCGAAGCGAAGATAGTCCCGGACCGAACCCGCTTCCGACGAGCCGATGCGGTCGAAGATCTCCAGCGCGGCACGCAGGCAGTCTCGCGCGGCGTCCTGATCGCCGCACGAAAGCGCGCAGCGGCCGAGCCCGGCCAGGGCCTGTGCCTCTTCCAGCGGGCTGTTCACCTCGCGAGCCAGCGGCAGCGCGCTCCGGTACCGCTCGCCCGCGTCCTCCACTTGCCCGGTCGCCAGCAGAAGCGCGCCCATGTGGTTCAGCGTCTCGGCTTTGCCGAGCTGGTTGCCCAGCTCGGAGAAGATGTCCAGAGCCTCGGTGTGGCACTTTTCCGCCGACTCGAGTTCCCCCAGAAGACGCAGCGCCGCGCCGAGTTCGTTGAGTCCGAACCCTTCGCCGAGCCGGTCGCCCAGCGCTCGGGAGATCGCCAGCGCCTCGTTGTGCGCGGCGGCCGCTTTCCGCGGTTCGCCGATCATCCGCCAGGCCACGGCGAGGCTGTTGAGCGCGAACGACTCGTGGAAGCCGTCGCCGAGCCTGCGGAAGCCGCCGACCGCGCGGGTGTTCGCGTCGACCGCGCCGGGGAAATCGCCGATCGCCCGCCGCGCGACCCCCAGTTCGTTCCAGGCGTCCGCCTGCCCCAGAAGGTCGTCCAGCTCCTCGTAAATGCTCAAGGCGTGCTCGTGCGAGCCGACCGCGGCCCGGTAGTCGCCGTTGACCAGATACAGGATGCCCAGTTCGTTGCGTGCGTGCGCTTCCCCGCTGCGATCGCCGAGTTTCATCGCCATGGCGAGCGCGCGCTGGAAGGCCTCGGCGGCACCGGGATAGTCGTCGAGGCAGCGCCGCACCGCCCCGAGCTGACTTAGCGCGGCAGCCTGTCCCGCCTCGTCCCCCAGCGCCGTGTAACTCGCCAGGGCGGCAGTGTGCGACGTGGCCGCGGACAGGTAGTCGCCGATGCGCCGCTGCACGCTTCCCAGATGGTTCAAGGCGTGCGCCCGCGCCGCCTCGTCGCCGTTGTGCTCCGCCGCGCGCACCGCCGACTGATGCAGCCGCGACGCCCGGTCCCACGGCCCGGCGATGTAGAGGAATTTGGCCAGGCACGCCGACAAATCGACGACCTGCTGATGCCAGCCGTGCCGGATCGCGTGGTCGGCGCAGGCGAGCAGGTTGACGGTCTCGACCCGCATCCACCGCCACGCCTCGATGCTGCTGGCCACCCGGGTGTCGCGGGCCGCCCGGCGCCGGAGCGACCGGGTTTCGCGGAGCCCGTCGGTGGTCACGTCCTTGGCGATGCGCGCGGCCGCGTCGGCGGCGGTGTCGCAGTAGTAGTCGAAAAGCCTGCCGACCGCTCGTTCCGCCTCCTGCTCGCCGTCCTCGTGGCTGAGATTCCGGGAGTACTCGCGGATCAGGTCGTGCATCCGGTAGCGGTCGAAGGCCGGCTCTTCGAGCATGTGGTCGTCGTAGAGGGCGCCGAGGTGCGCACCGGCCTCGGCCACCGGAATGTCCGCCATCGCCGCCGTCGCGTGCGCGTCGAGTTCCGGCCCCGGGTGCAGGCCGATGCGGCGGAAGAACCGTTGCTGGCCGGGGCCGAGTTCGCGGTAGGACAGGTCGAAGGCGGCGGCCACCTCGATGTCCTCCGCGCGCAGCCGGCCGAGCCGGTCGTGCGTCGAGTCGAGTTCGTCCGCCAGGTCGGTCACTGTCCACTGTGGACGACTGCGGAGCCTTCCCGCCAGCAGCGTCACCGCCAGCGGCAGCCATCCGCACAGCCGCACCACCCGCTCGACCGCTTCGCCCTCCTCGGGCCGGATCGTCCTGCCGGACAGCCGCGCGAACAACGCGGACGCCTCCTCGGCGGGCAGGACGTCCAGCGCCAGCGAAACCGCCCCGTCGAGAGCGATGAGCCGGGGGCGGCTGGTGATGATCACCAGCGATCCGGCCGCGGCCGGCAGCAGCGGTTCGACCTGCTGGTGGCTCAGCGCGTCGTCCAGGATCAGCAGCGCCCGTTTGCCCGCCAGCCGGTCGCGCCACAGCGCCGCCCTGGCGTCCAGGTCCGCGGGCATCTGCTGTGCGGTGACGCCGATCAGGGTCAGCAGCGACGCGAGCGCGTCCGCCGGTCCGACCGGCCGCTCGCCCGGGGTGTGCCCGTGCAGCCGCAGGAACAGCTGCGCGTCCGGGAACCGGTCCGCGAGAAGGTGACCGGCGTGCACGGCGAGCGCGGTTTTCCCGACTCCGGCCATGCCGTCGATCGCGTGAATCGCGACCATCCGGCCGGTGTGCACCGCGTCGGTGATTTCCCTGAGCACGTGCTCCAGTTCCGCGGTCCGGCCGGTGAACGCGGGGGCGTCGCGGGGAAGCGTCCGTTTCGCCAGCTGGCCGTTCGCGCCGCCGTCCTCCCGCTCCGGCGAGTACCGGAGAGGCTGATCGGCGGGCGGAGCGAGGACGTCCGGAGTCTCGCCTGCCCGGTCGGCGGGCCAGGGATCGCCAGGCAGGCTCACCCACCCGGTCGTCCGGCTTCCCCGCAGCGGCACCGGAAAAGGCCGGAAGGTCTCCGCGAGGCCGCCGCGGCCGTGCCGCACGACCTCGTCGAAGAACCACGCCGAGACCATCGTCGCGAGAACGCTCGAGGACCCCGCCAGCGCGGACTTCAACGCGGGCGAGCCGACCAGCCGGAACGCCAGCACGACCGCGTTCGACGTCACGCCGTGCTGGTCGTAGTGGACCTCGCCGGCGTGCACCGCCAGCCGCAGCCGGATCTGTTCCTCCGCGCCGGCCACCCGGTTGTGCACCTCCAGCGTCTCGACGATCGCACCGGGAAGCGATTCGGCGAACGCCGCTTTCGGCACGTCCGGAGGAACAAGCACCAGCACCCCGTCGCCGCGGTCCTCGTGGTAGCACGCCTCCCAGGGGATGTCCGCTTCCCGGAACGCCTGGCGCAGCGTCTGGTACATCGCGTCGCGCACGGACAGCTGGTTCCGGTTCGTCCGGCTCCGGTCGCTGAACCCTTCGACGTCGGCGACGAGAATCGTCCGGTGCACCGCGGCCGGCCGGGACTGCCCGTCGCCCCGCCCGGGCAGCAGGCCGAGCACGAACCGCTTGACCTGCCCGTAGACGAGCGAACCGCGGTCCTCGGGCTTGCAGATGCCCACGTGGTCCGCGTCCACCGGAATCGGCCGGACCCTGGGCAGCCCGGGATTGGCCGACGCCTCGTCCACCACCCGGACCCGGCGGGTCAGCCGCGTTTCGAAGAACACCAGGTTCGCGATCCCGGTCTCGTCCGCCCAGTCCCGGTAGCGGTCGTTGAGCTGCCGCAAGTACGCGCTGTTGCGGCGCAGGTCCTCGACCGCGGGCGTGCCCCGGTACAGCACGCCCAGCGCGTCCACCGCTCGCGCCAGCCCCGAACCGGTGTGCGGCGTGCTCAGGAAGACGACACCCTTCGCCGCCTGCGCGAAGCACGCGAAATCGGTTCGGCCTTCGGCTGCGTGCAGCAGGATCTCCTTCACCAGCAGCCCGCCCATGCTGTGCGTGACGAAGCACAACGGACGCTCGCCGAGGCCGGCGTTCCGCAGCTGCGCCATCAGGTTGACCGCCCGGTCCGGCGCGGGCATCGACTGGCCGCGCCATCCGCTCGACCAAGCCTCGTACCCCATGGTCCAGACCGCGACGCCGGCAACGTCCGCGGCCAGCCACCGCGGCCAGAACGTGCCGTCCCCGCCGCGCCGCCACGACGCGCGGGCATCGCCGTCCAGCCCGTGGACGAAGACGACGTCCAGAACCGTCCGGCGCGGGACATGCACTGCCACGACCGCCGTCACTGCCGCTTCTCCCCTTGCGCGTCCGCCCTTTCTCGCCCCCCAGCGCCGCCACCGGCCCGCCACCTCGAACGACCGGCGTGATCCGGGCAGGTCGCTCGTCCGGTCAACGGTCGCACGGTTTGTTGCCGCTGGACAAGAGTTGCCCGATATCGCGCCGGTGCCGGTCCACGACGACACCCGAGTGCCTGAACTGCGAAAACAGTGGTATCACTCCCGGATTTGTGGCTATCACGCCGGTAGTTGCCGCACCCGGTGCGGTTTTCCTTCTTCACCGGGCCGGAGATATCGTCCGTGTATCGGAAACCGCATACGTGCTGGCAACATCGTTCTGCCTTGACTGGCAGGCATGACCTACCGCGAACCGGCACGCGCCGCGGGGCTTCGGGCGCTGGTTCCGGCGGCCGGCATCACGATCTACGGGTGCGGGCCCGAGGAAGCCGCCTTGGTCCGGGAGGCGGTGTCTCGTTTGGGGGTGGCACCGGCTGTCACCTCGGCGGCGCTGTCCGAAGCCAACGCCGACCTCGCCGCCGGGAACCGGTGCGTCAGTGTCAGCCACAAAACCCGCATCACCAACGCCGCTTTGCGCGCACTCGGCGAGGTCGGCGTCAAGTATCTCTCCACGCGGAGCATCGGGTGCAATCATCTCGACGTCTCCTACGCCGAGAAGATCGGCATCACGGTGGAAAACGTCGCGTACTCGCCGGACAGCGTCGCCGATTACACGCTCATGTTGATACTGATGGCGATCCGCAGCGCGAAATCGCTCATCCGGCGGACCGACGCACACGATTACCGGCTGAGCGATCTTCCCGGAAAAGAACTGCGCGACCTCACCGTAGGTGTCATCGGAACCGGACGGATCGGCGCGGCGGTCATCGACCGGCTGTGGGGTTTCGGCGGCCAGAAACTGGCTTACGACCTCGGTCCGCGCACCTCGGCGGATTACGTTCCGCTCGACGATTTGCTGCGGCAGAGCGACATCGTCACCCTCCACACCCCGCTCACGCCCGAGACTCGCCACCTGCTGAACCGGCAGCGGATCGCGCTGATGAAGCCGGGCGCGATCGTCGTCAACACCGGCCGCGGCGGGCTGATCGACACCGAATCCCTCCTGTCCGCGCTGGAAAGCGGCAGGCTGGGCGGCGCGGCATTGGACGTCCTCGAAGGGGAGGAAGGGATGTTCTATGCCGACTGCCGCCGAAAACCGATCGAGAACACGAATCTGGCGCGTTTGCAGAAACTGCCGAACGTCCTGATCAGCCCGCACACCGCGTATTACACCGACCACGCCTTGCGCGACGCGGTGGAAAACAGCCTCCTCAACTGCCTGAATTTCGAAAGCTGGACGAACCATGACTAAGCTCAACGTGGGCGTGATCTTCGGGGGCATCTCCGAGGAACACCCCGTCTCGGTCAAATCCGCGCGAGAGGTCGCGAAGAACCTCGACCGGGAAAAGTACGAGCCGTACTGGATCGGGATCGCCAAGAACGGTTCCTGGAAGCTCTGCGACGGCCCCGGCGAAGCGTGGGAGGACGGCGGCCGCCCGGCGATGCTGTCGCCGGACCGGAGCGTCCACGGGCTGCTGGTCGAGGAGCGGGGAAAATACGAACCGGTCCGGCTGGACGTGGTGCTGCCGGTGCTGCACGGCAAACTCGGCGAGGACGGCGCGATGCAGGGCCTCCTGGAGCTGTCCGGGATCCCGTACGCCGGCTGTGACGTGCAGAGTTCCGCGCTGTGCATGGACAAATCCCTCGCCTACCTGGTCGTCGACAGCGCGGGCATCGCGACGCCGAACTTCTGGGCCGGGACCGCGGACGAGAACGTCGACGCGAGCAAGTTCGCCTACCCCGTCTTCGTGAAACCGGCCCGGTCCGGTTCGTCGTTCGGCGTCACCAAGGTCTCGTGCGAGGAGGACTTGCCGGCCGCGATCGCGGAGGCGGCGCGGTTCGATTCCAAGGTGCTGATCGAGGAAGCGGTCGAAGGCAGCGAGGTGGGTTGCGCGGTTCTGGGCAACGGCGCGGACCTGATCGTCGGCGAACCGGACCAGATCCGGCTGTCGCACGGGTTCTTCAAGATCCATCAGGAAGACAACCCGGAAAGCGGCTCCGAGAACTCGACCATCCTCGTGCCCGCGGACATCTCCGGCCAGGCGCGCGCCCGCGTCCAGGCGACCGCCCGGACCATCTACCGCGCGCTGGGCTGCCAGGGACTCGCCCGGGTCGACCTGTTCCTGCTGGAAGACGGCACCGCCATGCTGAACGAGGTCAACACCTTCCCCGGCCTGACCTCCTACAGCCGGTACCCGCGGATGATGGCGGCGGCCGGGTTGCCGTTCCCCGAAATGCTCGACCGGATGGTGTCGCTCGCGCTCGCCGGGGCATCCCGATGAAGCACGGTTTCGCTTTCCTGGACGAGGCAGCGCCCGGGATCCGCTGGGACGCCAAGTACGCCACCTGGGACAACTTCACCGGCAAACCGGTCGACGGCTACCTGGCGAACCGGATCGTCGGCACCCACGCCTTGTGCACCGCTCTCCAAAGCGCCCAGGACAAGGCCGCGACGCTGGGATTCGGCCTGCTGATCTGGGACGGCTACCGGCCGCAGCGCGCCGTGGACTGCTTCCTGCGCTGGGCGAAGCAACCCGAAGACGGCCGGAAGAAACACCAGCACTACCCGAATCTCAACCGGTCGCAGATGTTCGAAAACGGCTACGTGGCAACCAAATCCGGCCACACCCGAGGCAGCACAGCGGACTTGACGCTGTATCGCCTGGACACCGGCGAACTCGTCCCCATGGGCGGCGGCTTCGACCTGATGGACGCCGTCTCGCACCACGGCGCGCCCAGCATCACCGCAGCAGAGGCAGCGAACCGTCAGCATCTCCGGTCCATTATGGAGGATTGCGGTTTCGCCGCCTATGAAACCGAATGGTGGCACTACACGCTGAAGGACGAGCCTTACCCGGAAACGTACTTCGATTTCCTCGTCGCCTAGATGACCACCAGAGCACCCCGCGTCGTGGTCGCTGGAGGCCATTCGGCCGGGCACATCGAACCCGCGCTGAACTTCGCCGACGCACTGCGAAAGCTGGCCCCCGCCGCCGAGGTCACCGCGCTCGGCACCGTCCGCGGCTTGGACACGACGCTCATCCCGGCCCGCGGCTACCCGCTGGAACTCATCCCTCCCGCGCCCTTGCCGCGCAAGATAACCCGCGCCCTCCTGCAGACGCCGCCCCGGCTGCGCGATTCGGTCCGCGCCGCCGGGACGGTCCTCGACCAGGTCCAAGCGGACGTCGTAGTGGGCTTCGGCGGCTATGTCGCCGCCCCCGCTTACGTCGCCGCCCGCCAGAGACGCCTGCCCATCGTCATCCACGAGGCGAACGTCCGCCCAGGCGCGGCCAATCGCCTCGCCGCCCGGATGACGACGCACGTGTACACCGCTTCCCCCGAAGTCCGGCTGAAGCACGGCACCGCGATCGGCATCCCATTGCGTCCGGCGATCACCGGACTCGACCGCCCCGCAACCCGCGAAGCAGCTCGCCGAAAGTTCGGCCTGCACCCCGACGGCCCGGTCCTGCTGGTCACCGGCGGTTCCCAAGGCGCCACCGCCATCAACGCCGCCGCCTCCGGCGCAGCTGAGCAGCTGAGAGCAGCCGGGGTCCAAGTCCTGCACATCACCGGCCGCCAGCACACTGTCGAAGCGAGCGACCCGTCGTATGTAGTCCTGCCCTACGTCGACGAAATGCACTACGCCTACGCCGCAGCCGATTTCGCGATCTGCCGCTCAGGCGCGATGACCTGCGCCGAACTGGCCGCAGTCGGGCTCCCTGCCGCGTTCGTCCCGCTGCCGGACCGCGGCGGCGAGCAACGCCTGAACGCCGGGCCAGTCGTCGCGGCAGGTGGCGCGCTGCTCGTCCCCGACGCCGAACTCACCCCCGCTTGGATCGCCTCCACGCTGATCCCGATCCTCACCGACCCGGCCCGAATCGCGGCGATGTCCGCCCGCGCCTCCGCAAAAGGCGCACCCAACGCCGACACCGTCCTAGCCCGGCACGTCCTGACGATCGCCGAGCGACATCGCCCCGCCAGGTAGCCGCACCGTCACCCGAAGCCCGCCGGCAGCACCCGGCGCGAGAGAAAGCGTCCCGTCATGCGCCTGCGCGATGCTCTTCACGATCGCCAGCCCCAGCCCGACCCCAGCGTGGTCACGACGGATCCGTTCGGTACCGCGCTGGAACGGCTCGGTGAACGTCCAGATCTTCTCCGGGCTGACTTCCTCCCCGGTGTTTTCCACAATGAGCGTGCCCGCCGTCGCAGAGGCAGAGGCGCGAAGCTGCACAGTCCCGCCTTCCGGCAGGTTATGGACGATCGCGTTGTGCAGCAGATTCGTCGTCAACTGCAGCAGCAGCGCCCGCGATCCGCGAACGGCAGTGATGTCTCCCGAAGTCTCGATAACGACCCCGTGCTTCTCCGCCAGCGGAAGAAGCGTCTCCGCGGCTTCTTCGGCCAGAAGCGACAGATCGACCGGTTCCCGGGTGAACGAACGCTGGTCCGCGCGGCTGAGCAAGAGCAAGGCTTCGGTGAGCTCGATCGCCCGGGCGTTCACGACGCGGAGGCGCTCGTGAAGCTCTCCGACATCCCGGTCCGGGTCGTTGCGGGCGACTTCGAGGAGGCTCTGCGTGATCGCCAGCGGAGTGCGCAGCTCATGGGAGGCGTTGGCGGCGAATCTGCGCTGCTCGGCGACGTGCGCGTCGAGGCGGGCGAGCATGGCGTCGAAGCTGTCGGCGAGTTCGCGGAACTCGTCGTCGCGGCCTTCCAGCTCGATCCGGTGCGCGAGCGAGCCGGTCGAGGCGCGCCGGGTCGCGGCGGTGATCCGGGTCAGCGGGGCGAGCATGCGCCCGGCCAGCACCCAGCCGCCGAGCAGGCCGAATACCAGCAGGAGCAGCATCACGACGGCCGCGTCGGGCGCGAAGTCCTTGATCAGGTCGCGGCCGGACGGGGCCATCACCACCGGCATCACTTCCAGCGCCCGGTCCTGGTAGTTCAGCAGGAACAGGCCCACCGCGCCGAGCAGCAGCGTCCCGGCCAGCATGAGGAATCCGGCGTAGCTGAGGGTCAGCTTGAGCCGGACGCTCATCCCCGGCTCGCGGATCATCCGCGAGCCGATCCGTCGTCGATCCGGTAGCCGACCCCGGGGACGGTCGCGACCAGCCACGGTTCGCCGAGCCGTTTGCGCAGCGCCGAGACCGTGATGCGGACAGCGTTGGTGAACGGGTCCGCGTTCTCGTCCCAGGCCCGTTCGAGGAGCTCTTCGGCGCTGACCACACCGCCCTCCGCCGCGACGAGCACTTCGAGGACAGCGAACTGCTTCCGGGTGAGCGCGACGTACCGGCCGTCCCGATAGACCTCGCGGCGGAACGGGTCCAGCTTCAGTCCCGCGATTTCCCGGACCGGCGGCCGGTTGTGCGCGCGCCTGCGGTCGAGCGCGCGCAGCCGGAGCACGAGTTCCCGCAGCTCGAAGGGTTTGGTGAGGTAGTCGTCGGCGCCGAGTTCGAAGCCGGAGACCTTGTCGTCGAGCCGGTCGGCGGCGGTGAGCATCAGGATCGGCATGCCGCTGCCGGACGCGACGACGCGTTTCGCGATCTCGTCGCCGGACGGGCCGGGGATGTCCCGGTCGAGCACCGCCATGTCGTACGCGTTGACGCTCAGCATTTCCAGCGCGGTGTCCCCGTCCCCGGCGAGATCGGCCGCGATCGCTTCCAGCCGCAGCCCGTCCCGGATGGCCTCGGCCAGGTAGGGCTCGTCCTCGACGATCAGCACACGCATGCCGTCGATGCTACGAGCAGACGCGTATCGCTGGCATATCCGAAACCGCGTACACGCTGGCAACACCGTTTCGCCTTGGCTGAACGCCATGACCCGCAGCGAATCAGCACGAAGTCCCTTCCGGCGAACCGTCCGCCGCGTGCTTCGCCGTCGTGGCGCGCTCAGCGAGGCCGACGGAGCCGTCCCGTCCGGCACGACGGTGTTCGCCGAGGTTCCGGCCGTGGCCAATCTCGACCCGGCGTTCCTGGACGCGCTGCGCCGCGCGGCGAAGGACGCCGCGAACGACGGCGTCGAGTTCCGCGTCAACAGCGGCTGGCGATCACCGGCGTATCAGAATCAGCTTCGGCGCAAGGCAATCGCCCGATACGGCTCGGAACAGGAAGCCGCGCGCTGGGTAGCCACCGCGGACCGGTCCGCGCATGTCTTGGGGAACGCGATCGACCTCGGTCCCTTCGAGGCCACGGCCTGGTTGTCGAAACACGGTGCCGCGTATGGACTGTGCCAGATCTACCACAACGAACCATGGCACTACGAGCTTCGTCCCGAAGCCGTCCTCCATGGCTGTCCGCCGATGTACGCCGACCCTTCGCAGGACCCGAGGTTGCAGGCCTAGGACGGATCCGCCAGCCGTTCCTGCAATCGAGCGTGCCGGAACTGGTACACCTCGCCGACCTGCCGCAGAACGCCCCGGCGATGCGCGTCGTCGAGGAAACCCATCAGGTCCAACGGGATTCGCTTGCGGGAGGCCAGCCACAACCGGCTGAACGTGTACGCGCCCCAGGCCCGGGCGATCCACACGCTCAGCCCCACCGCCAGCCCGAACACGAGCCCCGCCGCGATCGCCTGCGCCGTGCTCGAAGCCCGCGAAAAGACCTGGCCGCCGATGATCACGCCAGCGAGGCCGTAGGCGAGACTTCCCGGGCTCCGCACCAAAAACCGGCCCAGCAACGCCGACGCCAGCCCGCCGGCGAAGGCCAGCGCCAGGTCGTAATGGTCGTGGAAAACGCCGAGGAACCGCGTTTCCTTCGTGAAGGCGAACGCCATTCCGTAGAACAAGCCCAGCGAAACAATGAAGGACAAGGTGAACGACAGCGTCGCGGCGCGGTCGTTGCGCAGGACGCTCGCCGGGCTCGACACCCGGCTCGCCTCCAGCGGCGTGTCCAGCCAGACGTGCACCCCGATCGCCAGCCCGAACACCACCGCGAGCAGCGCGATCACCCCGGCCGACAGCGACCACGCCAGCCCGAGGCAGACCCCGATCAGCACCCCGACCGCGAACCGCCGCAGGAATCGGCCCGCGGTGCCGCGGAACCGCGCCTCCACCCGCAGCGGCCCCGGTCGGCTGCCGACGGTATGCGTTACACAACCTGCCACTGCGAACGACAACCCGTAGATCGCGCCGATCACCGGCCCCGCCGCGATCCAGCCGGTGAGCGCGAACAGCAACGCGGGCGGCAATCCGAGGCAGAGCCCGAGGACCAGCCTCGGCACCGCGCGATCCAGCTGCCACCACGCGAGATCGCGGCTCTGGTCGCGTTCCAGTTGCCGGGCGAAGAAGCTCAGCCAGCGCTGCGCCTGGTCCGCGGGGTAATCGCGCGGCCGGGTCGGCCGGTCGAGCCGCGCGGGCGGTGCCGGACGGGAGGTGTAGACCACCGGCAGGTACTCGTCCAGCAGATGCCCCTCGATCGCCGCGCGGTCGGGAAACCTGGTCGTCTCGCAGAGTTCGCCGGGATCGGTCGAGGGATGCGCGTACGCCGTCCGCGCCAGGTCGACCATCAGCGGCGTGCGAAGTGCCTGCGCCAGCGGGCTTTCCGGGTTCTGCCGCAGCTGCCGGACCACCGGCTCCCAGCGGGTTTCGCCGAAGCGCTGCCGCGCGGTGAGGAAGTCGATCGCGTCCTCGGTCTCGACCGGTTCGATCTCCACCACCGCCGCCCGCGACAGAAAAGTCCCGGACTGCCGCACCGCGTACTCGTACTCAGTGCTGCGGCAGGTCACCACGAGCGGCCGGCCTCCGGAAACGGCCTGGTCCAGCGCGTCGATCGCAGCGGTGTGCAGCCCGGGGGCCAGCTCGTCGAGCCCGTCGAGCACCGGGATGACGCGGCCTTCGAGCACCAGCCGCAGCGCCGCGCCCTTGCCGTACGCGCCGATGTTGGCCAGGCCCGGATACTCCTCGACCAGCCGTCGGGCCAGCCAGCCGTGCAGGTGTTCCTCGCGCGGATTCCACGACGACAGCGGCAGCAGTACCGGCACCGGTTCGCCCGGCGGCGGGTCGGCCAGCAGCCCGAGCGTCAGCAGAATGGCCAGCACCGATTTCCCCGCGCCCGGTTCGCCGAGCACGACCAGCTGCCGCGCCGGAACCTGCCGAAACTTCGCGACGACGTCGGTGAGATCGCCGCTGAACGTCAGCCTGCTCTGCTCGCCGGGCCGGCCGAGCACCGCCGACGCCGCCGCGGCGACCGGGCGCTCGGTGCTCGTCCAGGTCAGCGGCACCGGCTCCGGACGGTGCAGCGAACGGATCTCGGCCTCCGCGGTCCACTGCCGCACGATCGCCGCCGCGAGCTCGTCGGCCGCGCGATCGAGCTGGCTCGACGGCTGCTCCGGCGGGCTCGGGGTTTCCTCGGCCGCCGGTTCTTCCGTCTCGCCGCGCAGGATCTGTTCGTGCAGCCGGCGCACCTCGGCACCGGGATCGACCCCGAGCTCCTCGGCGAGCTGCGTCCGCAGCCGCTGAAACACCGTCAGCGCGTCCGCCTGCCGCCCGCTGCGATCCAACGCGAGCATCAGCTGTGCGTACGGCCGTTCCCGCAGCGGATGTTCCTCGACGATCTCCGCCAGCTCGTCCACGACCTCGCGGTACTGGCCCAGCTTCAGCTGCCAGTCAATGCACAGCTCCAGCGCGGCGAGCCGCTGCTCCTCCAGCCGCGCCGCGCGCCCGGCAAGCGCCGCGGCGTCCAGACCGTCCAGCACCGGACCGCGCCACAGCTTCAACGCCGACCGGATCTTCTCGACGCCCTCGATCAGCGCGCCGCCCTCCGCCGACTGGCGGGCAGCAGCGACAGCGTCGGTAAATCGAAGCCAGTCGACTTGTTGATTGTCGACCGTAATCCGGTAGCCGGAGCCGTCGGTGACGATCAGTTGCTGCCCGGGATCGGCGAGCCGCTCGCGGAGCACCGAAACACAGTTCTGGATCTGCTTGGTGGCCGTCGCAGGCGGTTCGCCGTCCCACGTCGCCTCGATCAGCTTCGGCAGCGGAACGACGGAGTTCGGCGACAGCAGCAAACAGGCGAGCACGCGGCGATGGCGTGCGCCGGGCAGCGTCAGCCGGTCGGATCCAGTCTGGATTTCCAGCGCTCCGAGCACGCGAAAATCCATTCCGCGGTTCCCCCCTCGGCTCCGGCACCGCTGCGGGCCTGAGCATACCCGCGCAGGTCAACGGCCTCGCGGAGGACGAAGGGACAGACCGAGGACAGGTTGAGGACGACGCCGGGCACGGTGGAACCACGTCCGGCCCCCGAGGTGGGGACCTGGTCGCCGGCTCGAGGGCCGGCGGCGGTGGGGCCGGGCGGACATCCTCCGCAGGAGGGTTCCGGACCGCTTCCGGAGGTCCGTGAGGGGAACCCTGAGGGAATCAGAGTCCCTCAGGGTTCCCCACACGGACCGCACACCGCGCGGAACACCACGGATCATTAGGTGAG
>NZ_JBHZAG010000026.1:0-106403 GCF_042754125.1 Amycolatopsis sp. NPDC059235 | reverse complement strand
TTTTTCTCACGCAATCTTTCCCGCCTTGACAAGCACCCCCGAACCGTCAGCACAATCAAGCTTCGGGGTGGTGGCCCCCACTCAGGGCGCAATGTCGCCGCCAGGCGACGAGCCGTCACCCCCGCCGCCGAGACGGAATCGCAGTCAACGCCGTAAACAACACCGCAGCCAGTTGCACCAACAGCAACAACCCCCGCTCAGTCCCCGGAAACATCACCGAAACCTCCGAAGACTGCGCCGGCACAGACACCGCAACCTGATGCCCCCAAGCAGGCACAATCGGCACAGCCTTCCCGTTGACACTGGCCTGCCACCCAGCCTCCTGCTCAGCCGCCAACACGAGCAACCGCCCAGTAGGCCCCTCGGAAGCCCGAACCCGAACATCCGGCAACCGCGCAGCCACCGGCGATATCCCCGGATTAGTCCCCGGCGCACCCCCACCGGTAACAGCCTGCTTAGCCAACTCCGGCGAAATCAACGCCACCTCGCCAGCCTTGGGCAACAACCGCAACACGGGCCGCCCATCCGCCATCGGCGCGGCCACCGCGGCAAAATCGCTAACCGCACCAGCGAAGGCCCGAGCATCCGTCCCCAGCGGCAACACCACGTACTGCACCCCAGAAGCCGCAGCCGCCGCGAACACCCGCTTCAGCGCGGCAACATCCCCCTGCCCCAGCCCTCGCCGCCACTCAGCCAACCGCTCCGGCGACCCCTTGACCGGCGCGAGCTCATCGTCCCCAAAAAGCGCCAACCGACCACCGGTCTGCCGAACCTGCCCAGAAGAAACGTCCAGCACGCCCCGCCCAGTAGCCGCGACATCGGCAGCCACCTCAGGCGCCAACTGTGGACGAGCCGCCGCCGTCAACGGCCCCTCAGCCCCAGTCGCGACGGCCCCAACCCCCAGCGCGGCCACCACCACAACCCCAGCCACCGCCAGCACCTTCGGCAACCAAGCAGCAGGCATCGCAAGCCCACCACGCTGCCAAGTAGCCAGCACAGCCCACAACAACCCAGCCCCGACTACGAGCAACGGCACCCCGGCATACCCGGACGCGGGCGCACCGCCCTGCATCGGCGTCAACTGCACCTGCCGGACCAACACCACGCCGATCAGCCCCAGCACCGCGAGAGCCAACCCGCCGACGACCTGCTTCCGCGGCCGAACCACCAGCGCGACCAGCGTCGCCGCCAACACGACAACCCCGATCGGCCACGCCCCCGGCCCACCCGGAGTAAGCCCAGCAAGATCCGTCGCCGACGCCGGAGCCGCCGGACCGCCGAGCCCTTGCAGCAACAGTTCCGGATGCCGCAACAACACCGTCGGCCACGGGAGCAGCAGAACCAGCGGCAGCAGCACCACAATCCCGACCGACGCCACCCGCCGAGCCAGCCCGGACGGCGCGGGCAGCACCACGAACCCGACCAGCAGGCCCACCAGCGCAAGCCCATGCGCGAGCGGCGAAAACGCCCCCAGCAACGCGACACCGAACGCCGACAGCGCCGAGACGTGCAACCACCGCGTACCCGGCCGAGTCAGCAACCGGACGATCCCCGCGACCACAAGCGGCAACACGAGATGCACCACAACCACATCGAGCCGCCCCTGCGCGACCGACGCGGTAGCGGCAGGCAGCAACGCATACGTCGCAGCAACAGCAGCCCGAACCCAACGGCGCACCGCAAGCTTGCGAGTGGCGACATAAGCGCTGAGCGCGGCAAGCGGGATGTCACCGATAAGCAAGATCGCCACCAACGCGGCCGGACCGCCGATCGGAGCGAAGATCGCCCCGATCGTCCCGAGCACCGGCAGCGTCGCGGGAGCGGGCGCACCAGTGCCGCCAGCGATCGAATGCCACGGCGACAGATACGTCGACCAGATCTCGCCCAGCCCGCCGACCGGCAGCAACTGGCCGCCCCACAGGTCGAGCCCGAGCCGCCCGCGGTTGAGCACCAAAGCCAGCGCGGTGAGCAGGACGACCAGCACCACCGGCGGAGCGAAGACGGTCGCGGCGAGCACGCGCCGCCGGTTGACCTCCACGAACACCAGATCCGGTTCCGGCGCGGCCGGCTCCGGACGGGGCGACGGCGACGGCGAGGCCGCACTCTCCTCGACCGCTTCAGTGTCCTCTTCGGACACCGGCGCTTCGGGCAGCGTGACCGCGACAACCGTGCCCGGCCGACGCAGCCCCCGGCCCCGAGTGCTCAGGCCGCGCAGCGCGCCGGCGGGCAACGCGTCCGGACCGACCGGACGCGCCCCAGACGCGGCGAGCGCCTCCGGCGGAATCCACGCAGACTCCTGCTCGACGCTCTCCGGAACGGTCCCGAGGGCGACATCACTCTGTACCCCGCGTCGGACGAGCCCAACCACCCCGGCGCTGATTGCGTTGCGCAGCCGCGTGATCCGGCTCGTGAACAGCCCGCGGACAGTCCCCGGCCGAGGCTGGTCGCGCCGCTGCGCACGGGCCGCGCGGAGATTTCCCTTGCCCCCGCACAAGTATCCGAGCGCGGCCAGTTCCGCACCTGCCTCGGTGGTGCGCCGCAGCACGAAGAACACGAACGCGCGCAGCACCAGCATGATCGGCAGCCGGACGAGCCCGAACCAGAACGACGGGGCCGAGCAGTTCACCAGAAAGACGCGGAGGCCGTGCGCACGGTTGAGCGCGGCGAGCGGGCGGCCGGCGGCGTCCGGAGTGCGTTGCCCGGTGGACAGCGCGCGGGCGTGCCGGACGCGCGCCGCCGGCACCGAGAGCACGAGCGAGCCGGCCGCGTTGGCGCGCCAGCCGAAGTCGAGATCCTCGCGCAGCAACGGGAAGTCCTGGTCGTAGCCGTCGAGGGCGTCCCAGAGTTCCCGCCGCACCAACGATCCGGCGCTCGGCACGGCGAGAACCTCGGTGGGTTCGCCGTCCGGCGCGGCCATCTGCTGGCGGTGCCCGGAGGCGTCGGTGGACAGCCCGGCCTCGACGATCAGCCGCGGATCGGTCCAGTCGGTGCCGAGCGCGCCGAGCACCTTCGCGGACGGGTTTTCCTCCGCGGCGCGGACGAGCTGGTCGAGGCAGTCCGGTTCGGGGGCGCAGTCGTCGTGCAGCACCCACAGCCACGTTCCCGGGTCGCCCCACCGTTCCACCGCGTGCGCGACGGCCGCGGCGACCGCTTCCGCGAACCCGGTTTCACTCGTCAGAGTGACAACTCCGGACAGCACGGGTTCCTCGGCGGCCGCGCCCGGCTGTGCTGCGTCGGCGAGCAGTTTCGGGGTACGGTCGGTTGATCCGGTGTCCACGGCGAGCACGTGCCGCGGACGGACTGTGCTGCGCCGCAACGCGGAAAGCGCCAGCGGCAGCCATTCCTCGCCGTCGTGACAGACCACAATGGCCAGAACGGGCAACGTCCGCACAGCGGGCGGAACGACGGTGCGAGGCAAGAACGGCTCCTGCTCGGACGGGACGATGGGTGCGGTCACCCTACGGCGTGGCTCGACGCGCGGGCACCGGCCCACGCCGCACGCCCGGCGAATCCCACCGCGTGGACGAACCCGGGCACAAGAGAAATCCCGCGGGCACCGAACCGGCGCTCAAGCGAGGAACCGGCGGCATCCGGTCCGGGCACGAGATCCGCGGCGCCCCGGGGATCTCGTGAGCGGAAGACGAAGATCACAAAGAGAACCACGGCACAGCACCGAAATTTACGGCCTCCGCGACGGCAGTTTTGCCCTCACGCCACCGCGGGATCAGGCCGCGCGAATCCGTCGAATGTGCCCGGCGACACTCCGGCGGGGGCTCCCCTCCCCGCCGCGTCGCACCGGCCGAACCACTGGCTCGCCGCCACGACGGCGGCGGGGCGCACCCCCGGTCCGCGTGGACCGGGGGAACCGAAACCCGTTTAGACAGCCCGTTTCTTCAGCTTGCGACGTTCCCGTTCGGACAGTCCGCCCCAGATGCCGAAGCGCTCGTCGTGCGCCAGCGCATACTCGAGACAGTCGTCCTTGACCTCGCAGCCAAGGCAAATCCGCTTGGCCTCGCGGGTCGAGCCGCCCTTCTCGGGGAAGAACGCCTCCGGGTCGGTCTGCGCGCACAGGGCGCGCTCCTGCCAGTCCTGCTCCTCGGGGACGTCGAAAAGGTCGGTCAGATCCCCGAGCTGCTGCTCCGGGTTCTCTCCCCAACCCACGACGTGCCCCCATTCCCTGTTGTCCGCTTCCAACCGCACGTCCGCCTCCTCGCTCCTACGCACTCCCCAGGCTGGCGGTGGTGAAACGACACCCGCTGCCCCCTCCGACAGCGAATGACATCACTGTGATTACACCTGTGTAGGTCGGCCAGGTCAAGCCGAGTAGCGAGTTCGGGGGATCTCTGTGCCCGGGTGCGCAAGGGGACACGCCGAAGACTTCACACCGGGCATACGGAAGACTGGTGGGGTGCAGAGATCAGCAGTGCGTCCGAGCCCGATCTTCCTCGGCATCCTCGCCGTCGCCGTCGCCGGTGGTTTCCTGGCTGCATACGGTGATTCCACGACTCTTCTCGGTTCCCGCGACCCGATGTTCATCGCCGGCGTCGTGCTCCTCGTCGCGGGCGGCTGGATGACGTCGCTGACGCTCCACGAGTTCGGGCACGCCTTCGTCGCCTTCCGCGGCGGTGATCACGAGATCGCTCACAAGGGGTACCTCTCGCTGGACGTCCGGCGCTACGCCGACCCCGTCCTGTCCTTCGTGCTGCCACTGATCTTCCTGCTGATCGGCGGCATCCCGCTGCCCGGCGGCGCGGTGTGGATCAACCGCGGCGCGCTGCGCAACCGCGCGACCGCGTCGTGGACCTCGCTGGCCGGCCCGCTCAGCAACCTCGCCTGCGGAGCCGCGCTGTGCCTGGCGACGATGCTGATCCCGATGGCGGCCGGCCTCTTCTATGCGATGTCCTACCTCGCGCTGCTGCAGATGATGACGTTCCTGATCAACATCCTGCCGGTGCCGGGGCTCGACGGCTGGGGCGCGCTCGAGCCGTACCTCTCCCCGCAGGCGCGGGCGTTCGGCGCGCGGGTGCGGCCGTGGGCTCCGCTGGTGCTGTTCGCGCTGTTCTTCCTTTTCCGGCCAGTGTCGGATCTGCTCTGGACGATCGCCGGGCACATCTACGCACCGCTCGGCGGCAACGCGTCCGCGGCCTTCATCGGGCAGAGCGCGTTCCTGTTCTGGCGGTAAGGGCTCAGGCCCACTGCCGGTGGGCCATGAGCCAGGCGTGCGCGCGCTTCCAGACTTTCTTGAGCCCGGAGCGCTCGCCGAGATAGTCGCCCGCCGCGCCGACCACCGGCAGCATCCCGAGTGCCCGGTGGAACCACCGGCCGCGCGGGCGCTTCTCGAGTTCGCCGGTGATCCCCCACAGCGACTTGCCGAGGTGCCAGAGCGTGGTGGCGACGGCTTTCGCGGTCACCTTGCCGTGTTTGCGATGGGATTCGTCGAGTTCCTCGGTGAGCCGCGCGGTCTCACTGTCCTCTGCGGACTGAGCGGACTTGTCGTGGCTGGCTCCCGCCGCGAGGTCGGCGTCGATGTCCCGCTCGAAAAGCACCGCGGCGATCAGCCGGACGCGGCTGCCGACGTCGGTCACGCCGTACTCCCCCGCGATCGCGCACAGCACCAGCCCCTGCGACGCGGCGCCGAGGGTGTCCTGCACCGGCAGCCGGTCGGCGAGCGCGCCGCCGAGACCGGGGATCGACGTCAGCAATGAGGTGAGCCGTCCGACGCGGTTGACCCACCAGCTCGCGCGCTGGTCGATGTCCATCGCCGCCCACCCCGCGGTGCCGGGCAGCTTCACCGTCGTCAGCGCGCGGAGCATTTTCTTCTTGAGCCCGGCGTCGGCGAATTCACCCTCACCGCGGCGGGCGCGCGCCTGCATTCCAAACGGGTCGGCCTCGCGCAACGCGTCGATCACCGGAGCGCAAGCGCGGACGAACGGCCGCAGAATCGCGACGACCTGACGGTCCGAAATGGCCTCAGACACGGGCACCGCTCTTCGCCGCGGCCCGGCCGAGCCCGCCGCCGAGGACGAGCGCGGCGGGCAGCGCGCTCGCGCCGAGCAGAAGCAGCGCGCGCCAGTCCTGGACGAGCACGACGTCGCCGCCCGGACCGAACAGGCCGACCCCGAACACGACGAGCACCCACACCAGAAGCGGCACGAACGACAGCCCGGGCCGGACGAGCTTCGCCGCGGTCAGCACGAGCCACGGCGTGGTGACCGCTCCGACGAGCGCGGTGACCGGCATCGGCACCTCGCCGAGCGGGCCGAGGCGCAGCGGGAGGAAGAACAGTTCGAGCAGCGCCAGCACGACCGCGTCGAACGCCAGCAGCACCAGCATCAGCCATTGGTCACGGGTGAGCGGCGCGGGCGGGGTGGACACCATCACCACCCGCCGAACAGATCGGTCTCGGCGCCGTGCGCGTCGCCCTGGGCGAGCACGAAGTATTCGGCGGACGGGATCGGCTGCGCGATGCTGTTAGTGAGCGCGAAGTGCGTGACGGCGCCGTCGACCACGGTCAGCTGGGTTTCGTGCGCGCGCAGTGCCGCGAGCTTCGCCTGCCGGTGCGCGGAGATGTCGACCACGGTGGTGATCTTGCCGTCCGGAGTGGACGGAAGCTCGCCGTCGGCGGCCACCCGGAACGGTGATGTTCCGTCGGCACGCAGTTCGGCCAGCCCGACGGCGAGCGCCGCCTCGGACTGGACCACGTGGAAGACCCGCTCGACCGACGGGGCGTCCGGCGCCGCCGCCATGGTGATCTCGTGCGCGCGGATGTGGTCGGGATGGCCGTAGCCGCCGAAGGAGTCATAGGTGACGACGACCTGGGGAGCGAAGTCGTCGATGAGTTCGCGCAGCTGAGCGGTCTGCTCCACCAGAGATCCGCCGGTGAACGCCCTCGGATGGTCGGCGGCCGGCGTGCCCGCCATGCCCGAATCGCGCCAGCGGCCGATGCCGCCGAGGTACTCGTGCCGGGCGAGGCCGAGCGCGGCGGCCGCGGCGGCCATCTCGCCGGACCGGTATCCGCCGAGCTGGTCGGCCTCCGCCGCGACGAGGCGCGCGAGCCGCGGCGGGACGATTTCGCCCTCTTCGCCGAGTGTGCAGGTCACGACGCACACCTCGACGCCCTCGGCCGCATAACGCGCGATGACTCCGCCGGTGGCGATGCTTTCGTCGTCCGGGTGCGCGTGGACCAGCAGCAGCTTCCGCTTCACGCCCTCAGGTTAGTGACCGTCGCGTCCGGCACCGGGATGCCGACCCCCGGCGCGGCGTTCCGGAACGAAATCCGCGGCGTGCACGGGAAAATGCATCGGCATCCCACTAAGTCGGACCAGCGTCCCGGACCGTGGGCGTTCCCTTCCGCGGAACGTTCCGCGGTTCGGAATGCGCGGGCAAGGACGCAAGATGCTCGGAACACCCACCGAGCACCCGCCTCCGTCCGGACAGTCCTGCCCGCGCCCGGCGGCGGGCGCATTGTTTCGTTTCACGAGATCGGACCAATTTCTTGTCACTTCGGGTTCGTCGCGGCCGTGTGATTGCTCCATTAGCTGGGGTACCGCACACGGAACGGGGCGGTTATTGTCCGCCGGGCCAGTCGGCCCACTGGACCGAACCACCACCCGAACCGGTTCCGAATTTCCGTGATCAACTACTAACCGTAGTCGATCAAGTGCGGAAACCACGGTGCAACCAGGGGGTGCGAGATATCTGTTCCGCAACGATCTCACTGAGAGTGTCCGGATCGATAGGTTTGCCGTCTGTCCAATGCCTAAGTTTCACGGCTACGGTGAGCAACGCGATACCGATCGGTGCTTGCGCGTCAGGAAGAGCCGCCTCGCAAACCCGCGACGGCGTCGAGCAAGGAGAATGAATGTTAGTGACGACTAGGTCGCGCGCCGCCAAACTCGGCGCGTTCGTCGCGGGCGCGGCCCTTCTGCTCTCCGCATGCGGTGGTGGCGGAGGCGGCAACAGCGCGGTGCAGACCGGGCAGGCATTCGCCGACTGCGACAAGAACCCGAACAGCTGCAACACGGCGCAGGCCGACCAATTGCAGCAGGGCGGCGACGTCACCTACGCCATCGAGAAGAACGTCCCGAACTGGAACGTCATCTCGGCCGAGGGCAACGTCTTCGAAACCGGCGAGGTCACCAAGGGCCTGCTGCCCTACACCTTCTACGCGACGCCCGACCTCAAGCCGGTCCTGAACAAGGACTTCGTCGAGTCGGCCGACGTCACGAGCACCAGCCCGCAGACGGTGGTCTACAAGCTCAACCCGAAGGCCACCTGGTCGGACGGCACGCCGTTCTCCGCCGACGACTTCATCTACAACTACAAGGTCCAGAACGGCAAGGACTGCGCCGACTGCGCCGCGGCCAGCACCGCGGGCTACGACCAGGTCAAGTCGGTCACCGGTTCCGACGGCGGCAAGACCGTGACGGTCGTGTTCGACAAGCCGTTCACCGACTGGAAGCTGCTCTGGAGCTCCGGCGGCGCGATGTACCCGGCGCACCTGGCCAAGGAGCACGGCGACATCAACACCCCGGCCGGCCTCGCGTCGTCCTTCAAGTGGTTCGGCACGACCGTCCCGACCTGGTCCGGCGGCCCGTGGAAGATCTCGAAGTTCGTCAACAACCAGTCGGTCACCGAGGTCCCGAACGAGAAGTACTGGGGCGAGAAGCCGAAGCTGAACAGCGTCATCTTCCGCGTCATCACCGACGCGACGCAGGAGCCGACCGCCCTGCAGAACAACGAGGTGCAGGTCATCTACCCGCAGCCGCAGGTCGACCTCATCAACCAGGTCAAGAACATGCCGAACATCTCCTCGTTCATCGGCCTCGGCCTGACCTGGGAGCACTTCGACTTCAACCTGAAGAACCCGGCGCTGTCCCAGAAGCCGCTGCGCCAGGCGCTGTTCACCGCGATCAACCGCAAGGACATGATCGCCAAGACCGTCGGCCAGTTCACCAACAAGGTCGAGCCGCTCAACAACCACAACTTCGTGCCTCAGCAGACCGGCTACAAGGACACGGTGAGCTCGACCGGCCAGGGTTCCGGTGACATCGAGAAGGCCAAGAAGATCCTGACCGACGCGGGCTACAAGCTGAACAACAACCAGCTGTCGGACCCGAGCGGCAAGGCCATCCCCGAGCTGCGCATCCGCTACACCGTCGGCAACCAGATCCGGCAGAACGAGTGCGAGCTGTTCGCGCAGACCGCTGCCCAGCTGGGCGTCAAGGTGAAGGTCCAGTCCACCGACGACCTCGGCCAGACCACCACCAGCGGCGACTACGACGTCATCGTCTTCGCCTGGGTCGCCTCGCCGTTCCCGTTCGGCGGTGCCATCCAGAACTGGGGCACCGGGCAGGGCAACAACTACGGCAAGTACAGCAGCCCGCAGGTCGACAGCCTGATGGCGCAGGCCAACGCCGAGACCGACCAGACCAAGGCGGCGGACCTGCTCAACCAGGCCGACCAGGTCATGTCGAATGACGCGTACGTGCTTCCGCTGTACCAGAAGCCGACCTTCATCGCCTCGTCGGACAAGATCGCGAACATCCGCAACAACTCGACCCTCGACGGGCCGGTGTACAACATGGCGGAGTGGGGCATCCGGAAGTGATCAACGACCGGTAGATTCCCGCGGGACACCCGGTGAAGGGCCGGCCGAGATGCCGGCCCTTCACCGTATCCGCAACCGAATGCCCTTTTAGTTCCCGAACACCACGATTGCCCCGTTTCGTCGCCAAGGCCCTGCCACCACGAGCGGCGGGCGCCGGCAGAACACCGTCCAGAGCAGGAAGACCTCCATGCTTGCCTTCGCACTGCGCCGGCTTTTCGTCTCGGTGCCGATCCTCATCGTGTCGACGTTCGTCGTCTTCGTGATGGTGTCGCTTTCGGCCAACCCGTTGACCCCGCTGATCGCGAGAAACCCGCCGCCGCCCCCTCGCACCATCGAACTCGAACGCATCCGGCTGCATCTCGACCAGCCGATTCTCGAGCGATACTGGCACTGGATCACCGGCGTGCTGCACGGTGATTTCGGCCCCTCGGTCCAGTCCACCATGAACATCGGCAGCGAGGTGTTCGGCCGCTTCGGCGTGACGCTGCGGCTGATCGTGCTCGCCATGGTGGTGGCGCTGATCCTCGCCGTGCTGATCGGCGTCATCAGCGCGTCGCGGCAGTACTCCAAGTTCGACTACACCGCGACCTTCTTCGGCTTCCTGTTCCTGTCGATGCCGTCGTTCTGGTTCGCGCTGGTGCTGAAGCAGGTCGGCATCTCGATCAACACGACGGTCGGCGACCAGGTCTTCTACACCATCGGTTCCTCGTCGGTGGTCGCCGCGGGCGGGTTCTGGGCCCAGTTCGGCGACGTGCTCGGCCACCTGATCCTGCCGACGATCTCGCTGGCGCTGACCAGTTACGCGGCCTGGAGCCGGTACCAGCGCGCTTCGATGCTCGAGGTGCTCAACAGCGATTACGTCCGCCTCGCGAGGGCCAAGGGCCTGCCGCGCTGGACGGTGACGCGCAAGCACGCGCTGCGCAACGCGCTGATCCCGCTGACCACGGTGACCGCGCTCGACATCGGCTCGATCCTCGGCGGCGCCGTCGTGACCGAGACCGTGTTCCAATGGCAGGGCGCGGGCGCTTTCCTGCTGGACGCGATCAAGCGAAGCGACGTGTACGCGGTGGAGGCCTGGCTTCTCATCGCGGCCACGTTCATCATCCTGCTCAACTTGGTCGCCGATCTGCTCTACGGCCTGCTCGACCCGAGGATCCGCTATGCCTAACGACGTATTCGACACCCCGCCCACCACGCTGGGCGGCGCTCGGTTCGCTCCGGACGACCCGCAGACCCCGAAGGGCGCGCCGGAACGCGAGTTCACGGTCAAGGAACGCAGCCAGGCGCAACTGGTCTTCCGGCGGTTCCTGCAGCACCGGCTCGCGATGATCAGCCTCGTCGTGTTCGTGCTGATCATCCTGTTCGCCTACGTGGGCGCGGCGATCTGGAAGTACGACGCGGGCACCATCACCGAGCAGAACTCGGCCCCGCCCTCGGGCGACCACCCGTTCGGCACCGACGCCGTCGGCCACGACACCCTCGCGCAGGTGATGCGCGGGACGCAGATCTCGCTGCAGATCTCGATCCTCGTCGCGATCTTCGCGACCGTCGTGGGCACGGTGTGGGGCGCGGTCGCCGGTTATTACCGCGGCTGGCTCGACACGGTCCTGATGCGCATCGCCGACCTCGTGCTCACGCTGCCGCTGCTCGCGGTGGCCGCGGTGCTCGGCCACCAGTCCGGCGGTTCGTGGTGGCTGATCGCGGTCGTCATCGGCGGTCTCTACTGGGCGTACGTGTCCCGAGTGGCTCGCGGCGTCGTGCTTTCCTTACGCGAGAAGGAGTTCGTCGAGGCGTCGAAGGCGCTCGGCGCGAGCGACAGCCGGATCATCTTCCGGCACCTGGTGCCCAACGCGCTCGGCGCGATCATCGTCAACCTGACGATCCTCGTGTCGATCGCCATCCTGCTCGAGACGGCGCTGTCGTTCCTGGGCTTCGGCGTGCAGCCGCCGGACACCTCGCTCGGCCTCCTGGTGAGCAGCGCGCAGACCGCGATCGACACGCGGCCGTGGCTGTTCTACTTCCCGGGCATTTTCATCATCCTGATCGCACTGACGATCAACTTCATCGGGGACGGCCTGCGGGACGCGTTCGACCCCCAGCAGACGAAGGTGCGCGCATGACCCAGAACGTCTCCGACGGACGCGGCGGCGATCCCGTCCTCGTCGTTGAGGACCTGACCGTGCAGTTCCCGACCGGGGAGGGCGTGGTCAGCGCCGTCCGCGGGGTGAACTACCAGCTTCGCCGCGGCGAGGTGCTCGGCATCGTCGGCGAATCCGGCTCCGGAAAATCGGTGACCTCGCTCGCGGTGATGGGCCTGCTGCCGAAGACCGCGAAGGTGTCCGGCTCGATCCGGTTCGGCGGGAAAGACCTGCTGAAGTGCAACGAGAAGGAACTGAACAAGGTCCGCGGCAAGGGCATCGCGATGGTCTTCCAGGACCCGATGACGTCGCTGAACCCGGTGTACACCGTGGGCGACCAGATCGCCGAGGCGATCACCGCGCACCACGACGTGCGCAAGGACGTCGCGAAGAAGCAGGCGATCGAACTGCTCGACCTGGTCCGCATCCCGAACCCGAAGCAGCGCGCGGACGAGTACCCGCACCAGCTGTCGGGCGGCATGCGCCAGCGCGTCGTGATCGCGATCGCGATGGCCAACAACCCGGACGTGATCATCGCGGACGAGCCGACCACCGCGCTCGACGTGACGGTGCAGGCGCAGATCCTCGAGGCGCTGCAGGCCGCGCAGAAGGAAACCGGCGCGGCGATGGTGCTGATCACGCACGACCTCGGCGTGATCGCCGGCCAGGCCGACCGGGTGCACGTGATGTACGCGGGCAAGGTCGTCGAGTCCGGCACGGTCGACGACATCTTCTACAACCCGCGGATGCCGTACACGCTGGGCCTGCTCGGCAGCCTGCCGCGGCTGGACGTGAAGACCGAACGGCTCACGCCGATCACCGGTTCGCCGCCCGCCACGCAGAACATGCCGCCGGGCTGCCCGTTCAGCCCGCGCTGCCCGCTGTCGCAGCCGATCTGCGACGAGGAGGAACCCGAGCTCGTCGCCGGTCCGAACGGCCAGCACGCGGCCTGTCACTTCACCGAGCAGGTCGTCGGGAAGGACCCGGCCGAGCTGTTCAGCGCCACCTCGGCCGACGCGGCAGCCGTCCCGGTCGCCGTGGACGCCGCCGCGACCGACACGGAGACGAACCGATGAGCGAGGCCACGACGGGGCAGGCGCCCGTCCTCTCCGCGCAGAACCTGGTCAAGCACTTCCCGATCCGCGGCGGCGGCCTGATCCGCCGCGTCTCGGGCGCGGTGCAGGCGGTGTCGGACGTGTCGTTCGACATCTACCCGCACGAGACGCTCGCGCTGGTCGGCGAATCCGGCTGCGGCAAGTCGACCACCGCCCGCGTGGCGCTGGCGCTGCAGCCGCTCACCGGCGGCAAGGTGACCTACGAGGGCAAAGACCTCGCGACGATGGGCAAGCGCGAACTGCAGCGGCTGCGGCGCAGCATGCAGATCGTGTTCCAGGACCCGTACGCCTCGGTCGACCCCCGGCTGCCGGTGAACGAGATCATCGCCGAACCGCTGCGCATCCACGGGCTGTACGAGAACGGCGGCAAGCAGCAGGTCCGCGACCTGATGAAGACCGTCGGCCTGCGGCCCGAGCACGGCAACCGGTTCCCGCACGAGTTCTCCGGCGGTCAGCGCCAGCGCATCGGCATCGCCCGCGCGCTCGCGCTGAAGCCGAAGGTGCTGGTGCTGGACGAGCCGGTGTCCGCGCTGGACGTGTCGATCCAGGCCGGCGTGCTCAACCTGCTGAAGGACCTGCAGGCGGAGCTCGGGCTGTCGTACCTGTTCGTCTCGCACGACCTTTCGGTGGTGCGGCACGTGGCGGACCGGATCGCGGTGATGTACCTCGGCAAGATCGTGGAGACCGCGCCGTCGGAGGAGCTGTTCGAGACTCCGGCGCATCCGTACACGCAGGCGTTGATCTCGGCGATTCCGGTGCCGGACCCGCGCAAGGAGCGGACGCGGCAGCGGATCGTCATCACCGGCGACGTGCCCAGCCCGGCCAACCCGCCCTCGGGCTGCCGGTTCCGCACCCGGTGCCCGAAGTTCGCGAACCAGCTGGACGACGCCGGTCGCGAGAAGTGCAAGACGGAGGAACCCGCCTTGGTGGACCGCGGCCACGCGCACCCGGTGGCCTGCCACTTCGCGGAAAGCCTGCAGCTGATCTGACGCACTGACGAGAAGGGCCTCGCACTTACTCGTGCGAGGCCCTTTTCGCGTGCCGATGGACCCAGCGCTGCTTGCGCTCCAATGTGGCGTTGGGTGCGCTCAACGCACCGAATGCCACATTGGGTGCGTCAGACGCACCCAATGTGGCATTGGGGTTTTCTCGGCGGCGGGTGGACGCTGGCCGGTGGACCTGGCCTGCGGCGCGGAGGTCCGTGAGGGGAACCCTGAGGGACTCTGATTCCCCTAGGGTTCCCCTCACGGACTTTTGCGGAGCGGAGGCGTGCCGGATCAGGTGGCGCCGCGGGTCCAGTTCACCGCGGAGCCGAACGGGCCCTGCATCGGCGGACCGGGCGTCAGGCCGGAGATTCCCTTGCCCACCGCCAAAGTTTCGGCTTCCTGGAACAGCGGAATCGCGACGTTCTGGGACCACAGTTGCGGTTCCAGGGTCTTGAGCGAATCGGTGACGGTCGCCGAACCGGTGATAGCCGAGTCGATCGTCGCCTGGAGGCCCTGGTCGCACAGGCCCGCGGAGTTGGCAGGCACCACAGGTTTGGCCTTGTCCGCCGGGGCCGGTTCGGGCGCGCAGCCGTAGTTGGACGCCAGCACGGTCGCCGGATCGCCGCCCACCGGCTGGCCGACGACCGCGATGTCCACGCCCACGGTGCTGTTCGAATCCGGGCTCGCCTGTTGTTTTCCGTTGACCACCGGCATGGCCAGCAGCGACGAATACAGGTCGCGCGGCTGCGGTTTGATCTGGTTGACCTCGATGCCGCCGGCGACCAGCTCCGAGGCCAGTTCCTTCGCGATCGACGCGTACGGTTCCTGTTCCCCCGGCGACGCGAGCACGATCGACAGCGTCTTGTTTCCCTTGCGCCACACGCCGGCTTCCTTCTTGTACCCGGCGGCGGTGAAATTCTGCTCGGCCTTGGTCGCGTCCGGAGCCGACGGCGGGCCGGCCGGAATGGTCGCCGCGTAGTCCTTCGCCGAGGGCGGCAGGACCTGTGCGTCCGCCTTCAGGGTCGCGGCCGGGCCGCCCTTCGCCCCGGCGGAGATCAGTTTCCCGCGGTCCAGCAGCGAGGCGATGCCCGCGCGGACGCGCGAGTCAGCCAGCGTCGCGCTGACCGGGCGCAGCAGCACCGACGCGGTCAGCGGCCGGGGCACGGTGTGCAACTGGACCGCCGAGCCCAGGTCGTTCAGCAGCTGCAGGCCGGTGGAATCGGTGTGGGTCAAGGAGAATTGGTCGTTGCCGCTGCGCAGTGCGGTCGCGATGCCGGACGCGTCGGAGCGGCGCAGGATCAGCGTGTCGACCGCGGCCGGCTTCTCCCAGTACCGGTCGTTGCGCTGGAGGGTCGCTTCGCCACGGGCGGTGTCGATCGTTTTGATCGCGAACGGCCCGGCTACCGCGGGGAAGCTCGTGGCGAGCGCGTTCGTCCAGCCGCCGGGCGAGTCCTTGAGCAGGTGCTGCGGCAGCAGGTTGTCGAATAGCGTCTGCCAGGCCGGGTACGGCTTGCTGAAGGTGACCTCGACGCCCTTGCCGCCGTCGCGGGATTCGATGTCCGAGATCAGCCGGTAGCCCGCGGGGTCGATCACGCCGGGGTTCGTCTTCATCGCGTTGGCGAGGTAGATGAAGTCCTCGGTGGCGATCGGGGCCCCGTCGGACCACGAGGCGTCCGGGCGGATCACGTACTTCACCGTGAACGGCACCTGCGAGACGACGTCGGCCGAGACCATCAGCGTCTTGTCGAGCGTGCGCGCGCCGTCGTCGGACTGCCGGAACACCGAGGGCAGCAGCAGTTGCGACAGCGCCGTGGTGATCGTGGACGCGTCCGCGATGCTGTGCGGGTTGTAGCCGCCGACGACGTCGTCCACGCCGACCACGATCTGCGACAGCGCCGCCGCGCTGGTCGTGCTCGACGGCGGAGCCGACGTGACCACCGGGGGCGGCGGAGTGTTCGAACACGCGGCGAGCAGTACTCCCGCCAGCGCGAGCACCGGCCCCAGCCGGCGTCCGAATCGCACGCTCGTCCTCCTGAAAGTTCCCGCCGCGCTCCGTGGTCGAAGCGGTCATGCTGCCATGCCAGGGCGGGGACCGGCATCGAGATTCCCACATCGGCCGCCGCTCCGTGACATCGGAGTGGATACCGCCATAAGAGTGGACGCACGAACCGCTGCCGGGGTTCACGCGAAAGGGCGCCTCCCGGAACGGGAGGCGCCCTTTTTCACCTTCGCGAGGTTCAGCTGTTGTTGTCGCGGCTCTTGGCCCGCGAACGCTCCTTGGCGCGGGTGTTGATGTCGAGCGTGACCTTGCGGACCCGCACGACCTCCGGCGCGACCTCGACGCATTCGTCGCTCGCGCAGAACTCCAGCGCCTCTTCGAGGCTGAGCTTGCGCGGGCGGGCCAGCGTCTCCATCACGTCGGCCGAGGACTGCCGCATGTTGGTGAGCTTCTTTTCCTTGGTGATGTTGATGTCGAGGTCCTCGAACCGCGGGTTCTCGCCCACGACCATGCCCTCGTACACCTCCGCGCCGGGCTCGACGAAGAACGTGCCGCGGTCGGCGAGCTGGATCATCGCGTACGCGGTGATCGGGCCCGAGCGGTCGGCGACCAAGGAGCCGCTGTGCCGGGTGCGGATCTCGCCCGCCCACGGGAAGTAGCCCTCGAACACGTGGTTCGCGATGCCGGTGCCGCGGGTTTCGGTGAGGAAGTCGGTGCGGAAGCCGATGAGGCCGCGCGAGGGCAGCACGTAGACCAGCTTGATCCGGCCGGTGCCGTTGCCGCTCATGTCCTCCATGCGGCCCTTGCGGGACGCGAGCAGCTGCGTGATCGCGCCGAGGTGCTCCTCGGGCGAGTCGATGTAGAGGCGCTCGAACGGCTCGTGCAGCTTGCCGTCGATCGTGCGCAGCACCACCTGCGGCTTGCCGACGGTCAGCTCGAAGCCCTCGCGGCGCATCTGCTCGACCAAGATGGCCAGCGCCAGCTCGCCTCGGCCCTGCACCTCCCAGGTGTCCGGGCGCTCGGTCGGCAGGACGCGGATCGAGACGTTGCCGATCAGTTCCTGGTCGAGGCGGGCCTTGACCAGCCGCGCGGTGACCTTGTCGCCGCCGTTGCGCCCGGCCAGCGGCGAGGTGTTGACGCCGATGGTCATCGAGATGGCCGGCTCGTCCACGGTGATCCGGGGCAGCGCGACCGGGTTCTCCGCGTCGGCGAGGGTGTCGCCGATGGTGATGTCCGGGATGCCCGCGATCGCGACCAGTTCGCCCGCGCTGGCCTCGGACGCCGGGACGCGGGTGAGCGCCTCGGTGACGAGCAGCTCCGAGATCCGGACGTTCTGGACGGTGCCGTCCTCGCGCATCCAGGCCACGGTCTGGCCCTTGCGCAGCTTGCCGGCGTGGATGCGGATCAGCGCGATGCGGCCGAGGAAGTTCGACGCGTCGAGGTTGGTGACGAGCGCCTGCAGCGGGGCGTCCAGGTCCGCGGCCGGGGCCGGGACGTGCTGGAGCAGGGTCTCGAACAGCGGGTCGAGGTTCTCGCTGTCGGGAAGGCCGCCGTCCTCGGGCTGCTCCAGCGACGCCTTGCCGGCGCGCGCGGAGGCGTAGACGACGGGCAGGTCGAGGATCGCGTCGAGGTCGGCGTCCTCGATGTCGCCCGCCAGGTCGAGCAGCAGGTCGTGGGTCTCCTCGACGACCTCGGAGATCCGCGCGTCCGGCCGGTCGACCTTGTTGACCAGCAGGATCACCGGCAGCTTGGCCTCGAGCGTCTTGCGCAGCACGAAGCGGGTCTGCGGGAGCGGGCCCTCGCTCGCGTCGACCAGCAGCACGACGCCGTCGACCATGGACAGGCCGCGCTCGACCTCGCCGCCGAAGTCGGCGTGGCCCGGGGTGTCGATCACGTTGATGGTGACCGTGCCGTCGGCGGTCTGGCGGTGGATGGAGGTGTTCTTCGCGAGAATGGTGATGCCCTTTTCCCGCTCGAGCTCACCGGAGTCCATCACGCGGTCGACCAGCTCGGCGCGTTCGGCGAAGGCGCCGGACTGGCGGAGCATGGCGTCGACCAGGGTGGTCTTGCCGTGGTCGACGTGGGCGACGATCGCGACGTTGCGCAGGTCGGGCCGGGTCTTGCCGGACGCGCGGCCGGTTTCGACCGCGGTGGCGCTGGCTGCGGGCACGCGAAGACTCCTGAACTTCGAAGAAAAAAGGCGGGTGGCACCGCGCGGCGGATCGGGATGACGGGCACCGGACACTGCGACCGGCTCTCGCTGACCGGCTTTGGCCACACGCGGACTTCAACCAGGATACCTGTTGGGTTGGTGTGAGGAGCGCCACGCCCTATGATCGGTTAGGCTCACCTAATCTTGCTGGTGTTCTCGTGGTGTTGTCGCAGTCGGGTTGAGGAGTCGCGGTGGGGAAGAAGCACGCGGACGATCCTCGGGCTGTGGTGCGGAAGCTGATGAAGGCCGGGAAGGTCAAGAAGAAATGCTGCCGGTCTAAGGATCGGTGCAAGAAGTGTCCGGTTTTGGCGTTGAAGAAGGCTAAGAAGCGGGTGGCTGAGGCTGCTTGACCTCTGTTGCGGCTCGTCGCCTGGCGGCGACATTGCGCCCGTTGGTTGCGTGGGGCACCCCGAAGCTTGATTGTGATGACGGTCTGAGGGTGGTTGTCAAGGCTGGAAAGATGCCTTGACAACCACCCTCAGACCGCATTTTGGCTTCGTATCGGGGTGCGGGGGTGGTGTGGGTGCCTCGATGGTTGGGTGCACCGGCTGCGGTTTCGCGGGTGGCGGGGCTAGCGCCCCAATGTGGCATTGGGTGCATCTGACGCACCGAATGCGGCATTGGGTGCATGCGATGCACCCAATGCTACATTGGGGCGCACATCCCAGCGAGCGGGCGCGTGTGGGTGGGCAGGCGTGTGGTCGTGAGGGGAACCCTGAGGGACTCAGAGTCCGTGAAGGTGGCCCTCACGGACGGTGCTAGTTGTTGTCCAGCAGTTCGTTCACCAGGTTCAGTTCCGGGGACGTCCTGGTGGGCTGGAAGTGGATGATTTCGTAGGTCGCCAGCTGGGCGATCGCGAAGGGGTCGGTGGCCAGGATCGCGTCCAGTCGCGCGCGTTCCATGGGGCGGGTGATCACCACGCCGCCGGTTCGGGGTTTTTGGCCTCCCGACGCCAGGAAGTGGCCGTCTTCGTACTGCTTCGTGAGCCACTCGTTGTGGGCTGGGAGGGCGCGGTCGATTTCCTCTAGCGGAACGATGTACGTGAGCACGACGACGAACATGGTTCGAACCGTAGTCCGGTGCTAGGCTCGCCGCATGCGTTTCCAGAGCACTCAGTGGTGGCCGCCGGTTGGCGGCCCTATAGCTCTGCGCTGAAAACCCAGCGAAGGCCGCCCCGGTGGGCGGCCTTTTTTGTGTCCGCTCCAGGGGTCCGAATGTCCTAGGGAGAGGGAAACTCCAATGGTCCAGCTGTCCGGCATCACGCCGTCCGGTCACGTTCAGCTCGGCAATCACCTCGGCGCGTTGCGGCGGTGGGCCGCCGAGGGCGGGGCGGACGATCTGTACTTCGTGTCCGACCTGCATGCGATGACTACCGCGCACAATCCGGCGAAGTTGCGGTCGTTGGCGACCGAGCAGCTTGCCGTGCTGGTGGCCGCGGGAATCGCGCCGGAGCGGGTGTTCGTGCAGTCTGATCTTGCTCGCGAATTGGGGGCGTTGACCTGGGTGCTGGAGTGCACTTGCTCCTACGGCGAGGCGGCGCGGATGATCCAGTTCAAGGAGAAATCCAAGGGGCAGGCTGGAGTCCGGCTCAGTTTGCTGACCTATCCGGTGTTGATGGCGGCCGACATTTTGTTGCAGGGCGCGGACGAAGTGCCGGTCGGCGAGGATCAGCGGCAGCATGTCGAATTGGCGCGCACGCTTGCCCGGCGGTTCAACTCCACCTACGGCGAGGTGTTCGTCGTGCCGGAGGCGACGTTGCCGCCGGCGGGGGCGCGGGTGAAGGACCTGGCCGAGCCGACGCGGAAGATGTCCAAGTCCGCGCAGGATTCCGCGGGCGTGGTGTTCGTGCTGGACGAGCCGGACCAGATTCGGCGCAAGATTCGCAAGGCTCGGACGGACGGGGATTCGGTGCCGGTCTACGACCCGGAGAATCGGCCGGGGATCTCGAATTTGCTGGAGATCCTGGCGGCTTGCGTCGGCGGTGAGCCCGCGGAGCTGGCCGAGAAGTACCCGTCGTACGGCGTGCTCAAGGACACCGTCGCGGACGCGGTGATCGAGGAGTTGCGGCCCGGTCCGGGAGGGCACGCGCGCGTTGCTCGACGACGTCTCCGAGCTGGAGCGGGTCCGCAAGGCCGGCGCGGAGCGGGCGATCGACCGCAGTTCGCACCGGGTGTCCGCGGCGTTGCGGATGGTCGGGGCTGCTTGAAGGGCCTCGTGAGTGCCGGTTCTACTCGGAACCGGCACTCACGAGCTCATGCAGCGCGGGCAGCAGGTCCCGGTCCGCGGGGAGCCAGTCCAGATCGTCCAGTTCGTCGTGGCCGACCCAGCGCAGCGCGGTGTGTTCGACCGCTCGCGGTTCGTCGCCGGGGGACAGCAGCGCGGCGGAGTACACGCGCAGCACTTTTCCGCCCGGCAGCGGGATTTCCGGACCGACGCGCTCGCCGATGGTGACCACCACGTCCAGTTCCTCGTGGCATTCCCGCGCCAGCGCGAAGGCTTCGGTCTCGCCCTCTTCGACACGCCCGCCCGGCAGTTCCCACTGGCCCGCGTGATGCGGCGGCCAAGCTCGTTGCTGGGCAAGAAGCTTGCCGTCGCGCACCAGTGCCGCCCCGACGATGACCGCGTCCATGCGCCCAGTCTCCCCCACCGGATTCACCGGTCCGCTCCCGCCCGCCAGGTGACCTCGAACCGCGCGCCGCCGTCGGGCGACTCTCCTACCCGGACCTGACCGCCTCGGCGGCGCACCGTTTCGGCGACCATCGCCAGGCCCAGCCCGGTTCCGCCGGACGAGCGCGCGCGGTCGTCGGACACCCGATAGAAGCGGTCGAACACCTTGCTCCGGTGCTCGGGCGCGATGCCCGGGCCATCGTCGTCCACCACGACCCGGACCTTCGACCGCGAAGCCAGCACGGACACCACGATCTGGCCGGACGCGTACCGGCAGGCGTTGCGCAGCAGGTTGTCCAGCACCAGTTCGACCTCCTGGTGCGCCGCCGACGCCCAGGCCTGCGCCACCGCACTGCTCACCCGCGTGTTCGGCGTCCCGGACGGCAGCCGCCGCACCGCCGCGCGGACCTCGGACACCACCTCGACCGGTTCCGCGGGCGGCACCTCGCCTGCGTCGGAGCGAGCCAGCGTGAGCAGGCCGTCGAGCAGGCCGGACAGCCGTTCGGACTCCTCGAGGATGTCCGAAAGCGTCTCCTGCGACAGCTCCGGATCGGGATTCGTCACGGCCACCTCGGCCTGGACCCGGATCGACGCGACCGGCGAACGCAGCTCGTGCGCCGCGTCGCCGGTGAACCGGCGCAGCCGCTGGCTGACCTCTTCCTGGCGTTCGAGCAGCGCGTTGAATTCCTCGGCCAGCGCGCGCATTTCGTCGTGCGACGTCGGCAGCGGCAGCCGGGAACCCGGCGGCAGCGCTCGCACCAGCCCGCGCATCCGAGCCACCGGGCGCAGCGCGAGCCGGACGACCAGCCACGTCGCCAGGCCTGCCACCAGCGCGCCGACCAGCGCGACCACGACCAGCCACAGCCCGCCGTAATGCACCGCGGCGGCGAACCCGACCAGCCCGGCGCCGGCCACGACCAGCCGCTGGCTGCCGTTCGGCGTGCTGACCACCTGGCCGCGCCAGCGCGAACCGTCGGACTGCACTGGCAAACCTGCCTTGAGCTGCGAGACCTCCGCCTCGGTCAGCTTCGGCCGAGCTTGGCCGTCCGCCGGTGCGCCGGAGATGTCCAGCACCCGCACGGAAACCGGGTCCGCCGAGGTCAACGGCGTCCCGGCGGAGACCGCACCGGCCGCCGGGACGAGCGCGGCGGTCAGCTCCTCGTCGACCGAGTCAGTAAGCAGCGGGTCGAGCTTGTTCGCCGCCAGCGCGGCGAGGCCGAGCAGGCAGCCGAGGGTGATCGCCGCGGCCAGCACGGTGATCCGGACCTGCAGCGAACGACCGCTCCACCACGACGACGGCGAGCCGGTCACATGACCTCGTCGAGCTGGTCGTCCGAGGCGAGATAGCCGTGCCCGCGCACCGTCCGCAGGATCGAGCCCGCGCCGACCGCGTCGAGCTTGCGCCGCACGTAACCCACATACACCTCAACGAGATTCCGCGTGACGGCCTGCTCCTCGCCCCACACCGCGCGCAGCAGCTCGTCCTTCGTCACGACCGTCCCGGCGCGGCCGACGAGCACCTCCAGCAACCCGAACTCGCGCGGGCTCAACGGCACTTCCTGACCGTCCCAGTGCACCTGCCGCAGCGCCCGGTCGACCTCCAGCGCGCCGAGCTTCAGCGCACCGCGGGACGCGTCCGGCCCGGCGCGGCGCAGCACCGCCCGTACCTGGGCGACCAGCACGACGAACGAGAACGGCTTCACGAGGTAACCGTCGGCGCCGAGGTCGAGGCCGTCGGCCTGGTCGATCTCGCCGTCCTTCGCGGACACCAGCAGCACCGGCGTGGTCACGTTCTCCGCGCGCAGCCGTTCCAGCACGCGATAGCCGGACAAGCCGGGCAACATGATGTCCAGCAGCACGACGTCGAACGAACCGGTGCGCGCGAGCTGCAGCCCGGTCGGCCCGTCCGCGGCGGTGACCACGTCCATGTCCTCCGCGCGCAGGCCGCGCTGCAGCGCCTTGCGCACGCCAGGTTCGTCGTCGACCACCAGCACCCGAGGTTTCACGATCCTCATCATGGCCGGTTTGTGCAGTTGACGCGCGTACTCTCAGTGCGATCTCAGCTAGCCGGGCCGAACATTCAGGGGTATCTCAGCCTCGGCGGGGGAACGTCTGCACCGGGAGCCGGGCCCACCAGAGCCCGGGAACACAGGGAGAGACGAGATGGATCCGAAGAAGAAGGCCATCACAGCGGCCGTCGTCGGCACCGCGCTCGGTGTCGGAGGACTGGTTGTCGTGGCGATGCCTGCCTCGGCGGGGGACGCGCCGAAGCTGCCACAGGTCAGCGCGGAGGACTTGGTCCAGTCGGTGGTCACCGCCAAGCCGGCGCCGTTCGACGGCACCGTGACGGTGAGCAACGACCTCGGCCTGCCGAAAATGGCGACCGGCGCGATCCCGGGGGCGGGCGCGCTGGGCGTCGACTCGGCGCAGGTGTTCAGCGACGGCGCCGGCAAGACGAAGGTGTCGCTCACCAAGGGGCAGGCGCAGGAGACGATCATCCACAACGGCAACACCGTGTGGGACTACGACTCCAAGACCAACAGCGCGACCAAGACCACCATCCCGGCGGAGGTCGCGACCAAGCAGCACAAGCCGGCCGAGGGCCAGGCCGCCGACCCGTCCACCGCGGCCAAGGAACTGCTCGCCAAGGTGCGCGAGAGCAGCAACGTCGCGGTCGACGGCACGGCGACGGTCGCCGACCGCCCGGCGTACGAACTGGTCCTCACGCCGAAGCCGACCGAGCGCACGCTGCTGCGCGAGATCCGCGTCGCGGTCGACTCGCAGACCCGGATGCCGCTGCGGCTTTCGGTGCTGAGCAACGGAACCACCGCCCCGGCGCTGGAGCTGGCGTTCAGCAAGATCGAGTTCGCCGACCAGTCCGCGGACCTGTTCGCCTTCACCCCGCCCAAGGGCGCGAAGGTGACCGAGAAGCAGGCCAAGATCGACGACCGCGACAAGGCGCTCGCGAACGAGGCCAAGCAGGCCACCAAGTTCGTCGGCGACGGCTGGGACACCGTCGTCACTGGCAAGGTGCCCGCGGACCTGATGAAGCCGAAGCAGGCCCAGGGCGACGAAAAGGGCGGCGCGGACGTGCAGAAGATGCTGAGCCGGTTCGCCAAGCGGGTCAACGGCCCGTGGGGCAGCGGCTACCTCTTCACCACGAAGGTGGGCGGCGCGGTCCTGACCGACGACGGCCGGTTCGCCGCAGGCGCGGTCCCGGAGCAGGTGCTCTACGAAGCGCTGGGCGCCAAGTGACCAGCATCGCGGTCGAAACCGGGGCGGGCATCTCGGACGAGGTGCCCGCCCCGGCGGTCCCGCTGGCCGCGCGCACCCGAGGGGTGCGCAAGGTCTACCGCAGCACGGTCGCGGTGGACCACGTGGACCTGGACGTGCCCGAGGGCGCCGTGCTCGGCATGCTCGGGCCCAACGGTTCGGGCAAGACGACCACGATCCGGATGCTGCTCGGGCTCGTCCGCCCGACCGCGGGCGAGGTCGAACTGCTCGGCCGGAAGATGCCGGAGGAATCCGCGCACGCGCTGCCGGACGTCGGCGCGCTGGTCGAGGGGCCGGGCTTCCACCCGTTCCTCTCCGGCCGCGACAACCTGTTGCGGTTCGCCGCCGCCGAACCCCGGCTGGCGTCGTCCGCGATCCCCGGCGCGGTCGACTCCGCACTGGACCGGGTCGGGCTGTCGGTCGCCGCGCGCCGCCGGTACAAGGGCTATTCGCTCGGCATGAAGCAGCGGCTCGGCTTGGCGAGCGCACTGCTGGTGCCGCGCCGGATGGTCGTGCTCGACGAACCCACCAACGGTCTGGATCCGGCGGGTACCAGGGAGATCCGCCGTATCATCGCCGATCTGCACTCCGACGGCGTGACCGTGGTGGTTTCCTCGCACCTGCTCGCCGAGGTCGAAGCGACCTGTACGCACGTGGCGGTGCTGCAGTCCGGCACGGTGGTCGCGCAGGGCGAGCTGTCGGACCTGCTGGAGTCGGGGAACGCCGCGCTGCTGGTGCGCACCCCGGACGCCGAGCAGGCGGTGGAAACGTTGCGGGAGAACCGAATCGGGGCTCGGCTGACGCCGGACGGCGTCCGCGTCGACCTCACCGCGACGCCCTCGCCGAGGGTGCTGCAGGTGCTCGTGCAAGCCGGCGTCGAGGTGCACGAGGCGACCCGGGCGCGGACCGGGCTGGAGGACCTGTTCGCGCGGCTGACCGAAGGGGAATCGGCTACCGGCGACGAAGCTGAGGGGGAAGCATGACTACCGCTGCGGTCGCGGTGCCGGTGAGCCGGACCGGGCACGACACGGTGCCGTTGCTCCGGCTGATCGCCGCGGAGCTGCGCTGGATTTTCCACCGGCCGCGCACGCTCGCCGTGCTGGGTCTGCTGGCGCTGGTGCCGATCGTGATCGGGATCGGCCTCACGTTCGTCGGCCAGAACACCGGGGGCAACGCGCCGGACGACAGCGGCGGCGCGCTGCTGGTGTCGGCGGTGAACAACGCGTTCGTGCTGCCGATCGCCGCGATGGTCATGACGCTCACGCTGCTGCTGCCGCTCGCCTCCGCGATGGCGGGCGCGGACGCGATCGCCGGCGAGGCCGCGCACGGCACGCTGCGCGGCTGGCTCATCGCACCGGTGAGCCGCGGGCGGCTGCTGACGGTCAAGGCGTTCGGCGTCGCGACCGTGTCCGTGGTCGCGGTGCTCGCGATGTGCGTGACCGGCGTGGCCACCGGGTTGATCATCAACGGCACGGATTCGCTGTTCACGCTGTCGGGCACCACGTTGTCGCTCGGCGAGGCGCTGCTGCGGATCCTGCTCGTCGGCGGCTGGATCGTGCTGCAGCTGTGGGCGGTCGGCGCGATCGCGCTGGCGGTGTCGAGCTTTACCGAGCACCCGATGCTCGTGGTCGCCTCGGTGCTGGCGATGAACATCGTCTTCACGATTCTCGGCTTCCTCAGCTCGCTGAAGGCGGTGCACCCGTTCCTGCTCACGCAGAACTGGACACTCGCCCCGGCCTCGGCCCTGCAGGATCCGATGACGCTGTCGATGATGGGCGAAGGCTCGGTCCGCGCGGCCTGCTACATCGTGGTGGGGCTGTCGATCGCCTACGGACGCCTCGTCACCCGAGACGGCTGACCTGGGGGTTCAGCCCACTACGGCGATCCCGTCCGGATCCGGCTGGAGCCGGACGGGGTCGCCTGCCCGGTAGTCCGCCCCGGCCGGGGCGATCGCGTCCACAGTGGACTCTCCGCACCGGACGACCAGTCGCAGATGCTCGCGCCGGTGCACCGCGGCGGTTACTTCGCCGGGCACGCCCTCGGCAGCGACTTTCAGGCCGTGCGGGCGCAATCCGAGCCTGACCGGACCGTCGTCCACGCCCAGCTCAACGGTGCCCAGCTCGGTCCGCACCACGCCGTCGGCCGCGGTGCCGTCCAGGAACGTCGTGACGCCAAGGAATCGCGCCACCTTCTCGTCCACCGGCTTGTTCCACACCGACCGGACCGCGCCCTCCTGCCGGATTTCCCCGGCGTCGAGCACCGCCACGCGATCGGCGAGCGTGAACGCTTCCTCCTGGTCGTGCGTCACCAGCAGCGCGGTGATCTTGCTGCGCCGCAACAGATCCGCCAGATCGATCGCCAGCTGCTCGCGGAGTCCAGCGTCCAATCCGGACAGCGGCTCGTCCAGCAGCAGCAAACGCGGTTCCGGGGCCAGCGCACGAGCCAACGCGACGCGCTGCGCCTGTCCCCCGGACAGCTCAGTCACCCGTCGCCGTTCGTAGCCTTCCAGGCCGACCAGCTTCAGCAGCTCCTCGACACGCGCCGCGTGCCGTTCGCGAGGCACGCCGTGCATCCGCAGGCCGAACGCGATGTTCGCGGCGACGTCGCGGTGCGGAAACAGCTGTCCGTCCTGGAACACCAGACCGAATTCGCGCTTGTGCACCGGCACCGCGGCGAGATCAGTGCCGTCCCAGGAAACCGAACCGGACGACACCGGCTCCAGCCCGGTGATCGCGCGCAGCAACGTCGACTTGCCCGAACCGGACGGGCCCAGCAACGCGAGCACCTCGCCGTCGGCGATGTCCAGCTTCGCGTCGCGGACCGCGGCGAACGATCCATAGTGGACAGTCAAATCCCGTACCGTGAGCGCCATCAGAACTCCCCGACTGTGCTGGCGCCGCGGACCGAGCCGAACCGGTCGATCAGCGCCACCGCCACCACAGTCACCACCATGAGCAGGGCGCACGCGGCGTACGCCATTTGGTTGTTCAACTCCCCCGGCCTGCTGATCAGCGTCGCGACGGCCACCGGGAGCGTCGGCGCGTCCGGCCGGGCGAGGAAGCTGGTCGCGCCGAACTCGCCGAGCGCGACGACGTACCCGAAGCCCGCCGCGGCCACCACCGACCGCGCGACCAGCGGAAAGTCGATCTCCCGCCACACCCGCGCCGGGCTCGCGCCGAGCGTCGCGGCGGCCTGGCGCAGCCGGACGTCCACCGCGCGCAGCACCGGCAGGATCATCCGCACCACCAGCGGCATGATCACCAGCGCTTGAGCGAACGGCACGAGCAGCGGCGACGTGCGGAGGTCGCCGGGCAACGCGTCGAGCGTCACGAGATAACCGAAGCCGACGGTCACCGCGGACACGCCCAACGGCAGCATCAACGCGACGTCCATGGTCTCGCCCATCCCGCGCGCGAGCCCTCCCGGCGAACGGCGGAGCGCCACCAGCACCACACTCGCGATCAGACCGACAGCCATCGCCAGCAGCGTCGCATCAGTGGCCGCGGCGAGCGAGTTCTGCGCCGCGATCCAGCCGGACACCTGCAGCGCGCCGTTCTGCCCCAAGGTGTTCAGCGCGCGGTATCCGGCGAGGCTCCATCCGTCTGAAGTGGACACCGACTCAAGGAGCAACGAGACAATCGGCGTCAGCAACAGGCCGAGCACCACGACCGCGGCACCGACCGTCCACCACTCCCCGCCTCGGGGCCGGCGCGCGGTGACCTGAGCGGACCGCAGCTTCACCGCGTTCTCCCGCTTCCGACGCGCCATCGCCCCCAGCACCAGCGCAGCGACGACGGCCGCGAACTGGATCAACGACAACGCAGCCGCACCGGAGAGGTCGAGCAGGTCGACTGTCCGGAGGTAAATCTCGGTCTCGAGCGTCCGGTAGCTACCGCCGCCGAGGATCAGCACCACACCGAAGCTGGTGGCGCAGAACAGAAACACCACTGCGGCAGCCGACGCGATGGCCGGGCCGAGCGCGGGCAACGTCACCGACCGGAACGCCCGCCACGGCGAGGCACCGAGCGCCCGCGCGGCCTCGGTCGCTCGCGGATCGAGATGCGCCCACAGCCCGGCGACCGTGCGCGCGACGACCGCGACGTTGAAGAAGGCGTTGGCCAGCACCAGCGGCAGCACGCCGCCGTCCGGCCAGATCGCCCGGAAAGCCAGCCCGACGACAACCGTCGGCAGCACGAACGGAACCAGCACGATCGTCCGCGCCAATCCGACGCCGGGCAGCCGGACACGCGCGAGCAGGTACGCCACCGGCAGCCCGGCGAGCACCGCGACCACCGTCGACGCGGCCGCGCTGGCCAGCGTGAACCCTGCGAGCCGCCACGTCTGCGGGTCGCCGAGCACAGTGTCGACGCCGCCCGCGGAAAACCCCCGGCCCACGATCGCGACGACCGGCCAGGCGAAGAACACCACCAGGAACGCGACCGGCAGCAAGCCGAGCAGCGTGAGCCCGATGGTGCGCGCGGGGATCACGCGCCCATGAGCGAGCGCCATTCCCCGATCCACTTCTCCCGGCCAGCCTGCACCTTGTCCGCGGGCATGGTGGCCGGCGTCTGCGGCTGCGGCGCCGCGGTGGCCCAGCCCGCGGGCAGTTCGACGCCCTGGCGCGCGGGGTAGACGTACATGTTGGCCGCGACCGTCGTCTGGAACTGCTGCGACAGCAGGAAGTCGACGACCTTCTGGGCCTGCGGGATCTGCTTGCCGTTGGTGAGCACGCCCGCGTACTCGACCTGGCGGAAGCAGGTGTCGAGCAGCGCCTTGGTGCGCGGCTTGCCGTCCTCGCCGACCTCAGCGGCCGGCGACGAGGCGTAGGACACGACGATCGGCCGCGGGCCCTTGCCCGACGAGCCGGAGAAGTCCTTGGTGTAGGCCTCCTCCCAGCCGCTGACCGTCTTGAGGCCGTTGTCCTTCAGCTTCTGCCAGTAGCCCTTCCAGCCGTCCTCGCCGTACTTCGCGACCGTGCCGAGCAGGAAGGCCAGCCCCGGCGACGCGGTGGCCGGGCTCTCGGCGACGGTGAGGTCCTTGTACTTGGGGTCGGCGAGGTCGTCGTACGTCTTCGGCTCTGGGAGGCCCTTGCTCGCGAAGTAGGCCGGGTCGATGTTGACGCAGACGTCGCCGAGGTCGACCGCCGCTAGCCGGTGCTGCGGGTCGACGGAGTAACGCTGCGGGCCGCGGTCGGCCTCCGGGCTGGTGTAGGGCTGGAAGACGCCCTCGCTGAGAGCGCGCGAGGCGAAGGTGTTGTCGACGCCGTACGCGACGTCGCCGATCGGGCTGCCCTTGGTGAGCACGAGCTTGTTCGTGAGCGCGCCGGCGTCGCCGGACTTGAGGATCTTGAGCTTGATCCCGGACTGGCGCTGGAAGGCGTCGAGCACGTCCTGCGGGGCGGCGAACGAATCGTGCGTGACCAGCGTGACGGTCGGCGTCTGCTGGTCAGAGCTCGCGGACGACCCGCCGGAGTCGCCGCTGGAGAGCGAGCAGGCGCTGGCGAGCACCGAGACTCCTGCGAGGCAGGCCACCGTGCGGACGGTCCGCGACATCATTCTTCCCCTCCTGCACTGCGCCGGATGAGGGAGAGCGATACGGCCTCCCTACGCCGGCATGATCCGGATCCAGGTGCGAACGGTCGCGGGTGCGAGGCCCGCCTCTCAGCCCGGCGTACCGGACTCCCGTGGCAATGCCGCAGCGTAGCCGACACCATGGAGTGATGACTCAGCTATTGAACGACTCGGCAGTGGAGCAGGCCCTCGGCACCGTCCCGAAGTGGCAGCGCGAGGACGACAACATCGTGCGGACCGCCGAACTCCCGTCCTTCCCGGCGGCGATCGAGGTGGTGGACCGGGTGGCCGTGCTCGCCGAGGAGGCCGACCACCATCCCGACATCGACATCCGCTGGCGCACGCTGACCTTCCGCCTCAGCACCCACTACCTGGGCGGCCTGACCGAACGCGATTTCGCACTCGCCAAGCAGATCGACGAGGTGCTGGCGGCCCGCTGACCAGGTGTGACGTCCGCAACCCTGGCATAACGACCGGCCCCCTCGCGCGTCTCCCGGACAGACGCGACGGAAGGAGCCGGGATGGTCCAGGCACTCGTGGTAGGGATGGGTTCGTTCGGCCTGATGGTGGCCGCCGCGGGCGGGGTGCTGTGGCACACCGCGCGCAATCGCCGTGACCTTGATCACAAGCGGTAACAGTGAGCTAGATCAAGGCGCTATCCCAGCGGTAATCATCGGCACTCGCCCCGCTAGGACCCGCCATGAACAGCACCTCCGTCCAGCTCACCGCCGCACAGCGCACGTGGGTCGCGGTGTTTTCGACCGCTGTCGTCCTGTTGTCGATGGTGGTGCTCGGCCTGCTCGGCTGAGCACCCGCATCCCGGTCGGCCCTTCGGGGCCTGTTCCGGCTGGGGAAATGTTCTGCCGCTAACTGATCCGGAACCGCTCCCGGTACTCGTTGGGCGTCGTATTCAAGGTCCGCCGAAAAGACCGGTTCAGCGTAGAAACCGTACCGAATCCGCAAGCCCCGGCGATCCGTGACAGCGTTTCGTCAGTCGTCTCCAGCCGATGCCGCGCCGCCTCGACTCGCGCGTGCTCGACGTACGCGGCGGGCGTCATCCCCAATTCTGCCTTGAACACTCGGGTGATCTGCCGGTCCGTCACGTGGGCATGCGCGGCGAGGTCAGAGACCGTCAGCGGATCCGCCAGATGCGCGGCGATGTGCTGCCGCAACTCATCCACGCGCCGAGTCGCGGACGCGGGTTCCAACGACACGCTGAACTGGCTCTGCCCACCCGGCCGCCGCAAGAACATCACCAGCTGCCGAGCTACCCGCGAGGCCAGCTCCGGACCGAAATCGTCGGCCACCAGCGCGAGTGCGAGATCGAGGCAAGCACTCAACCCCGCCCCGGTCCACACGCTGCCGTCGCGAATAAAGATCGGATCCGCGTCGACGGTCACTTCCGGATGCTCCGCGGCCAGCTGCCGAGCGGTCGACCAGTGCGTGGTGGCGCGTTTGCCGTCGAGCAGCCCCGCCGCCGCGAGGATGTGCGCTCCGACGCAGACTGACGCGACCCGGCGCGTCTGCCCCGCCAGCCGGCGCACCTCCTCGACCACTGCCGGGTCGCAGCGCGCGACGATCTCCCCGTTCTCCCCGGCCGTCACCGCCCCCGGCACGATCAGGGTGTCGATCGCCTTCCCGGACAACTCCGCGAACGTCACGTCGGGCAAAACACGCACCCCGGCCGAGGTGGTCACCGGGTCCGTCGTCCTCGCCGCGAGCACCACCCGGTAGCCCGTCGGCTGGTCCATTTCCCGCTGCAGCAAGGAAAACACCTCAGCGGGCCCGGTCACGTCGAGCAGGTCGATCCGATCGAACAGGACGACGACCGGCAGTCTCTTCATCGCATCCTCTCATGTCGGTTTCTGCGTCTTGCATGTCATTGCCGACATCCGCTGCCGAGTCTAGCGTCGATCGTGCGAACCAGAAACGAGAGGAAACCCCCACCATGGCAAGGAAAACGCTGCGGGAGCTGAACGGTCTCGACCAGACCCCGGCGACGCTGGCCGACGCGACGCTGATCCTGGTCGACTACCAGAACACCTACACCCGCGGCGTGATGGAACTGGACGGCTGGCGTCCGGCGCTGACCGCGGCTCAAGACTTGCTCGCCAAGGCGCGTGCCGCCGGAACGACCGTGATCCACGTAATCAACGACGGTGGCGAGGGCACGCCCTACGACATCCGCGCCGAGATCGGCAGCATCCATCCGGACGTCGCCCCGATCGACGGCGAGACGGTCGTCGTCAAGGGCGCGCCGAATTCATTCGTGAACACGAACCTGGGCTCGCGGGTCGACGAAGCCGGGCACAAGAACGTGGTGATCGCCGGATTCATGACCAACATGTGCGTCACGTTCACCACCGAGGGAGCCTTCCTCCGCGGCAACCTTCCGACCGTCGTCGCCAACGCCTGCGCTACTCGGCCGTTGCTGGCTCCGGCTGGGGAGGTTAGTGCTGAGCAGCTGCATAACGGCGCTCTGGCGACCATCGGGGATCTTTACGGTGTGGTGGTGGCTGGCGTCGCCGAGCTGAACTGACTTTCGATCTCGGCCTCGGCAGGACCGCCATCCTGCCGAGGCTCAGAAGTCGATGAACCCGGCGACGACCTCGCGCACAATTCCGTCGGCACCCGGCGTGCCGTAGAAGTAGACCGACCCGTATCCCCAGAGATATTCGTCGATGACGTCCTCGAGTTCGCCCTCTACTGGCCAGCCCTCTTCGTTGACCTGAAAGAGAAACTGATGCCCGTCGGCGCGCACGGCGTCGGCGTAGCCGGGTTCGTTTTGGATCAGCACCGGTTCGTCCGCGATCCGGATCAGCGCGATCGAGTCCTCCGTGTCAGGCATCTCGACGAGCGCCGCCGAGCGAAGCCCCGGCCATCCCAACTCGGCTCGTTCTCCGCGGGGCGAGGGCGCGTGCACCAGCGCACGCATCGCCAGGTCCGGGTATTCGAGGTCGCTGTCGCCGATGTCGAATCCGTTGCGCAGCAGCACCGAAACCTCGCTGTCGGGCGCCCACGGAGCCGCGGGGACAGTCAGCAGATAGCGATGCGTCTCGAGAAGCGGATGCGCCTCGATCACAACCGGCGGCGCACCGCCGAGGCGTCCCCCGTCCTCGCGATCCGGCAAGGACGGGGTGAAGAGCACGGGCATAGCTGGATCATACGAACTCGGTCCGACAAAACGGCCTGCCGCAGCACTCCTTGGCCGCAGCCCCGGTCAGAAATCGGGATGCGCCAACCGGATCGCGTTTCCCGCGACAGATCTTCACCGTGCTCCAACCTCCCCGGCGATCCGGCAAAGACCGGCCGGGGAAGCAGTATCGCGCGCGAAGCCGGTCAGACGTTGAAGCGGAACTCCACGACGTCGCCGTCCGCCATCACGTAGTCCTTGCCCTCCATGCGGACCTTGCCCGCCGAGCGCGCGGCGGCCATCGAGCCCGCCTCGACGAGGTCCGCGAACGACACGATCTCCGCCTTGATGAAGCCGCGCTCGAAGTCCGTGTGGATGACGCCGGCGGCCTGCGGGGCGGTCGCGCCCTGCGGGATCGTCCAGGCGCGGGATTCCTTCGGGCCGGCCGTGAGGTAGGTCTGCAGGCCGAGCGTGTGGAAGCCCGCGCGGGCGAGCGCGTTCAGGCCCGGCTCCAGCTGGCCGACGGACTCCAGCAGCTCGCGCACGGACTCCTCGTCGTCCAGCTCCAGCAGTTCGGCCTCGACCTTCGCGTCGAGGAACACCGCGTCCGCCGGGGCGACGAGCTTCGCCAGCTCCTCGCGGCGCGCGTCGTCGGTGAGCACGGCCTCGTCAGCGTTGAAGACGTACAGGAACGGCTTCGTGGTGAGCAGGCTCAGCTCGCGCAGCGCCTCGCCGTCGATGTCCTTCTGCGCCTGGAACAGCGTGCGTCCGGCGTCGAGGATTTCCTTGGCCTTCTGGGCGTTTTCGAGCGCCGGCCGCGCTTCCTTCTTGGTGCGTGCCTCTTTCTCCAGCCGGGGCAGCGCCTTCTCGAGCGTCTGCAGGTCGGCGAGGATCAGCTCGGTGTTGATCGTCTCGATGTCGGACATCGGGTCGATCCGGCCGTCGACGTGCACCACGTCCGGGTCGTCGAACACGCGGATGACCTGGCAGATCGCGTTGGCCTCGCGGATGTTCGCGAGGAACTTGTTGCCGAGCCCCGCGCCCTCGGACGCGCCCTTCACGATGCCCGCGATGTCCACAAAGGACACCACGGCGGGCACGGTCTTCTCCGACGAGAAGATCTCGGCCAGCTGGTCCAGCCGCGGGTCCGGCAGCGGCACGACGCCGACGTTGGGCTCGATCGTGGCGAACGGGTAGTTCGCGGCGAGCACGTCGTTGCGCGTCAGCGCGTTGAACAGGGTGGACTTGCCGACGTTGGGCAGGCCGACGATACCGAGGGTGAGACTCACGGCCGGTAAGTCTACGTGCTGGGCGAAGACCCCCGCCGACCCGGTGAGCGCGGCCGCAACGTCGTGTCGGTTTTCCGCCAGTCAGGGCTCTCACCTGCTGGCATCATCGACGGCATGGCTACCTCGACCGTCCCGATCTGGCGCGACACCGAGCGCTGCTACCGCGCGGTGACCGCCCGCGACCAGCGGTTCGATGGCCAGTTCATCATGGCTGTGCGCACGACGGGCATCTACTGCCGCCCGTCCTGCCCGGCGCTCACGCCGAAGGCGCAGAACGTCCGCTTCTACCCCACGTCGGCGGCCGCGCAGGCCGGTGGTTTCCGCGCGTGCCGCCGCTGTCTGCCGGATGCCGTCCCAGGTTCGCCGGACTGGAACGTGCGCGCCGACCTGGCCGCCCGCGCGATGCGGCTGATCTCGGACGGCCTGGTCGAGCGAGAGGGCGTGCCCGGGTTGGCCCGTCAGCTCGGCTACTCGGAACGCCAGCTCGGCCGCGTGTTGACGGCTGAGCTTGGCGCGGGCCCGATCCGCCTCGCCCGAGCACACCGCGCCCACTCGGCGCGGTTGCTGATCGAGATGTCGCAACTGCCGCTGACCGACGTCGCGTTCGCCGCCGGATTCTCCAGCATCCGGCAGTTCAACGAGACGATCCGCGAAGTGTTCGCGACGACTCCGTCGCAGCTCCGAGCAGCTTCGCTCCGCCGCGGAAACCGCAACGAACCCAGCGGCGCGACGCGGCTCAGCCTTCGCCTGCCGTTCCGCGCCCCGTTCGACGCCGCTGGCGTGCTGAACTATCACGCCTCCCGGGCGTTGCCGGGCATCGAAGCCGTCTCCGAGGACGGCTACGGCCGCACCCTCCGCCTGCCGCACGGCCCGGCGTCGGTGTGGGTCAGCCCGCGCGCTGGCTACGTGCAGTGCGACCTGGCACTTTCGGACCTGCGCGACCTGAGCAGCGCCGTCAGCCGAGTACGCCGGCTGCTGGACCTGGACGCGGACCCGGAAGCCGTCACCCGCGTGTTGTCCGCCGACGACGCCCTGGCCCCGCTGGTCACCGCCACCCCCGGCATCCGCGTGCCAGGCGCCGTCGACGGTCCGGAGGTCCTGCTCCGCGCCCTGCTGGGCGAGGACGTGGCCGACGTTGTCCGGCTCGGCGAGCCAGTCCCGCCCGCTGACCCGCCCATGGACACCCTGACGACCCTCTTCCCGACCCCGGCCGTCATCGCATCGGCCGACGTGAAGCCGCTGGTCACGAAGGTCGCCGCCGCGATCGTCGCCGGTGAGCTGGACCTCCACGTGGGCCGGGACCCCGACGAACTGCGCGCGGAGATGCTCGCGCTCGGCGTCGATCCGGCCACCGCTGACTACGTCGTGATGCGCCTGCTCGGCGCCCCCGACATCCTGCTGGCCGCAGACCCAGCCGTCCGCCACAACGCGGCCGCGCTGGGCATCGACCTGGCGACGTCCGCGCGCGGCTGGCAGCCGTGGAGTTCGTACGCCAGCCGCTATCTCAGCTCCCGAACCGTTTGATGGAGACTTTTCCCGTGCACACCGCCTTCTGGTCCACTTTGGACACCAAGATCGGCCCGTTCACCGCCGTGGTGGCAGGCGACGGAGCCGTACTGGCCTCCGGCTGGACGGGTGACGTCGCCGAACTGACGCCGCTCGTCTCGCCGTCCCTGGCCCCGGCGACCCTGACCGAACGCCGCGACCTGGGCCCCGTGACGACCGCGATCCGCCGCTACCACGGCGGCGACCTGGACGCCGTCGCCGACATCGAGGTGCGGCAGCGCTCAGGCCCGTTCCGGGAGCACGCGTGGGAGATGCTGCGCAAAGTCCCGGCAGGCAGCCCGGTGAGCTACGCGGAGTACGCCACCCTCTCGGGAAACCCCTCCGCAGTCCGCGCGGCAGCAACCGCCTGCGCCCGCAACGCGGCGGCGCTGTTCGTGCCCTGCCACCGGGTGGTGCGGACCGGCGGTGCGATCGGCAACTTCCGCTGGGGAGTGAACGCCAAGCGGTGGCTTCTGCACCACGAGGAGTCCGCCTGACGGCTCGGCTGAGGTGGTGGGACTGCGCCGGGTTGGCCGGACGCGACCGGGTTAGCCAGGCTGCGCGGACTTCGCCGGACACAACCGAGTCGGCCAAACCGGGCCGGGCCGGGCCGGGCCGGGCTGGGCAAGGCCGGGCCAGGCTGAGCCGGGCTGGGCAAGGCCGGGCAGGGCTGAGCCGGGCTGGGCAAGGCCGGGCCGGGCCGGGCCAAGCCGAGCCAGGCCAGGCGGGGCCAAGCCGAGCCAGGCCAAGCCGAGCCGAGCCGAGCCGAGCCGAGCCGAGCCAGGCCAGGCGGGGCCGGGCTGAGTCGAACGAAGCCAGGCCGGGACAGGCCGGGCCGGGGTCGCCGAATGAGGGCTGCTCCAGCTCCTCCAACAATGGTCGGCCCGCCACCGCGGCAGCCAGCCCAGCGGCGCACTCACCCGCACCGGCTAGCCGCAGCTCGCCACGGGTCGGCATGCCGCCTCGCAACCATCCCGCCGCGTCCACCGCTGCCAGCGCGCCACCCCACGGGTCCACGTCGGTCTTCCGCGCCCCGCCAGCCCACCGTCTCGCCCACATCAGGCCAACGCGCCCCGCCAGCCCGCCGCCTCGCCCGCATCGGGTCAATGCGTCCGGCAGCGACTCGACCCGACCGTCGCTCTGGGCTTCATCAAGCCATCTGCAACTCCACTCTCGACCCGGTGCGGGACTTCCGCACCCGCAACCGCGTGGGGATGCGCTGGCGGAGTTCCTCGACGTGCGACACCAGGCCCACCACGCGGCCGCCGGCGCGGAGTTCGTCGAGGATGTTCATCACCACGTCCAGCGTTTCAGCGTCCAGGGTGCCGAAACCCTCGTCCACGAAGAGGGTGTCGAGCAGCGCACCACCGGTTTCGCCCGCCACCACGTCAGCGAGGCCCAACGCCAGCGAGAGCGACGCGAGGAACGATTCGCCGCCCGACAACGTCTTCGCTGGGCGCACCGTGCCGGAGTAGTCGTCCAGCACGTCGAGACCCAGGCCGCCCCTCGTGCCGCGTGCGCCGGCCGCGTCCGAGTGCACGAAGGAGTAGCGGCCCTGGCTCATCGTTCGCAATCGCGCGGTCGCCGCGAGCGCGACCTCTTCCAGCCGGGCAGCCAGAACGTACGAGCGCAACGACATCTTCCGCGCGTTCTGCCCTCGCCCATTGACCACTTCGGACAGCGCCCGAAGTTCGGCCTGTTCCTCCTCCAACGGCCGCAGCTCCGACAGCGTAGTGCCAAGCCGCCCGGCCAGCTTCACCAGTTCGCGGTGTTGCGCCGAAACCGCTTGCTGCGCGGCGAAAGCGGTGTCTGCGCGCGCACGCGTCTCCTTTGCCCGCTCGGCCAACGGCGCGACCTCGACCGCATCGTCCGGCGAGATCCCGAACAGTTCCGGTTGCGCGAGCATCTCCCGCGCAGCGGCGGCCATCGCTTCCGCCTCAGCGAGGCCCTGTTCGAGCTTGGTGACCTGCTCGTCGCTGCGGACGGCCGCGCGCATTTCCTCAAGGGTGGAGAACCCCTTGGCATGCAACGAGATCTCCACCAGATCCCGCTGTTCCGCGAGCCGGGACTCCGCTCCGGACACCGCGGTGTGCGCCTCAGCTGTCAAGTCGAGTGCTCCGGCAAACGTGAGCAGGTGCTGCCGTCGGGCGGGGACGTCCGGGAATTCTCCCCTGCCCGCGATCAGGCGCTGTTCGCGTTCGGCCATCCGCTCGGCCAAGGCCCGGATCTCGCCGTTCGCCTCGGTGACCGTCTGCTCGGCGAGACGACGCTGTTCCGTCAGTTGCTCGGCACCGCGTTCCAGCTCGGCTACCTTCCCGGTCAGCTGGTCTTTGCGCTGCGCCTTTCCAGCGAGTTCCGTGACGACCGCCCGGGCTTCGGTCAGCGCGGTCGCGATCTCCTCCGCGGCGCGTCCGTCCAATCGTTCCCGCAAGGAGACGACCCGCGCCTTGGCTTCCTCCAACGCGGACACCACTCGCTGACGCAATGCCGACGCCTTCTGTTCGGCGTCTTCGGCTGCGCGTTCTTCGGCCGCGTCAACCAGCGGCGCGTCGTGGTTCGCCGGTGCCGGATGCTCGGCCGACCCGCACACCGGACACGCCGTTCCATCGGCCAAGCCAGCAGCCAACTCAGCTGCCATGCCGTCGAGACGCCGTTCGCGGAGATCGAGCCGACGTTGCCGAGCCGCCTGATGCTCGTCGACCACTTCGCGCAGTTTCGCTTCGCCACGCGCGACCTTGGCTTCCGCTGGCGGCAACTCCTCGGCCGCACGAGTGAGCGCCGTCAGCTCGTCGACGCGGGACTTGGCACCGTCCAGCTTCGCCGCCGCTTCTCCAGCCGCCGTCGCTTCGGTCCGCGCAGCGGCGAGGAGACCGGGCAGCTTGTCCAGCCGCTCCGCAAGCCCAGCAACCTGCTCGGCAGCTTTCTTCGCGACTTTCTGCCGCTCCGCACGGCGTTGTTCGTCGCTCTTCTGCTGGGTCGCTTCCGCGGCCAACTCGGCGAGAGCACCCGCCTCCTCGCGAACGGAGCCAGCGCGCTCGCGAAGGTCGGCGACGGCAAGCCCGACCGCGTCGAAACCGAGCTCGGCGAGGTCTCGGATCCGGTCTGCCACCAGCACTTGCGCGTCGCCGAGTTCGGACGTGCGCCGCTCCATCAACTCGGCTTCAGGCACCACCGCGGCAGCGCGCCGGGCCGCCGCGATCTCTTCCATCCACTCGGCACGTTCAGTCGCCTGCTCGGCGATCTGCGTCAGCCGGGTGTGCGCGGTGCGGACGCGGCGGATCTTGTCCGCGTCCTCTTCCGCCTCGCGCAGCACGACGTCAGCGGACTTCGCCGCCGAACGTGCTTGCACTGCTTCGGTTTCCGCTGCCTCGGCCCGGGCAGCGATCTCGGTCAGGACAGCCTCGACCCACTCCGGCTGTCCTTCCTCCGGCGGTTCCTGCTGCGCTTCCTGCGCGTAGCGAGCGAGCAGTTCGCGGACCTCCTGCTGTCGCTTTTCCAGCGCACGGCCACGTTCCGCGCGAAGGTCCGCGAACCAGCGTTCGACGTCGGAGAACCGCTCGGTGCCGAAAAGCCGTTCCAGCAGCTTCTCGCGTTCCGTGGTGTCGCTGCGGAGGAATTTCGCGAATTCTCCTTGCGGCAGCAGCACCACCTGGAAGAACTGCGCCGCCGTCATTCCCAGCAGCCGCTCGACAGTGCGCGCCACCTCGTCGATGCGGATGCTTCCGTCCGGCGGCAGCCCGGCAGGCGGTTCGCCGACCCAGGTCAGCGAGACCCGGGCCTGCTGCGTGGTGAATCCGTCGCCGCGTTTCTTCGGCCGCTGGTACTCCGGGCCGCGCACGATCCGCAGCCGCTGACCCTGCACGGTCAGCTCCAGCACGACCTCGGTCTGCCGATCGGGTTCGGCGAGATCGCACCGCAATCGCTTGACGTCGCCGCGCGCGCCGGGAACCACGCCGAACAACGCGAACGCGATCGCGTCGAGCAGCGTGGTTTTGCCCGCGCCGGTGTCGCCGTGGAGAAGGAACAGACCGTCGGCGCCGAGGGCGTCGAAGTCCACCACCTCTCGACCCGCGTAGGGGCCGAAGGCTTCCACCTCCAGCAGATGCAGTCTCACAGCTTCGCCACCGCCGCCCGGTTCGCCGCTTCGAGCGCCAAGTGCACCAGCCGCTCCTCGCGTTCGGTCGGCGGAGCGCCGCGGCAGTCGTCGAGGAAACTGCGCGCAATCTCGATGTCGCTGCGCCCGCGTACCGCCTCGGCGTACTTCAGTTCGGTGCCGGCGGCCCCGCCGTCTGGCCGCCAATCCATGTGCACCGCATAGGGAAAGCGGTCCTGCAGCAACCGCATCGCATCGATCGGACGGACTCGATCAGTGACGGTGACCGAGAGGAAATGCTCGCGCCATTGCTCGTGCTCCGGGTTCTCGAGCAAAGCGGCGAGTTCGCCGGAGAGGGTCGCGAGCGGACGCGGCACGGGCAGCTCGTGCCGGCGGACCTCGGCCAGGCCGTTGGCGTCGAGATCCACGAACCACACCGATTTCCGTTGCCGCGCTTCGGAAAACGAGTACGCCAGCGGACTTCCGGAGTACCGGAGGTGTTCCGCGAGCGTCTGCGGACCGTGCAAGTGGCCGAGCGCGACATAGTCCACGCCGTCGAACACCGAGCCGGGAACCTGCTCGACGCCGCCGACCGCGATGGTGCGTTCCGATTCGCTGGCCTCGCCGCCGGTGACGAAAGCGTGTGCCAGCACCAGGGATCGCGTCCCCGGACGACCGGCCAAATCATCGCGCACCCGCCGCATCGCCTCGCCGAGCACGCCGGTGTGGCCGCGCGCCTCCGGCACGCCCAAGGCGTGCCGCGACGGCTCGGGTTCGAGATACGGGATGCCGTAGAACGCGACCGCGCCGTGTTCGTCGTGCAGCACAACGGGTTCCGCGATGCCTTCGACCGTCGCGCGGACGTGCAGCCCGCCCGCCGCCGCGAATTCGGCGAACGCGCCGAGCCGCGCGGCCGAATCGTGGTTGCCGGGCGTGATCACGAGTTCCGCGCCGGCCCGGCGGATGCGGGTCATCGCGGCCGTGGCGACGCGGACAGCTTCGGCGGACGGCACCGCTCGGTCGTAGATGTCACCGGCCACCACCACGACGTCGACCGACTCGCGGTCGACGAGTTCGGCGATGTGCGTGAGGGCGGCCTCCTGTTCGGTAAGCAGATCGGCGCCGTGGAACGTGCGGCCGATGTGCCAATCAGAGGTATGGAGGACTCTCACGGCGACCACGTTAGGAGCAGACACCGACGAAATCCCGCAGGCACGCCGATGCCCCACTCGAACGTGTGTACGAAGCCGATCAGGTCCGCGGGGACACGCCCAGCACCGAATCTGCAAAGTCGCAGGTCAGCTACACAGCGCGACCGTGCGTGCCGGTTTTTGTCGGTGGGGTCCGCCATGATGTCTCGCGTCCGGACACCCGACGGACCCGACGGAAAGGAGGACCGGGTGGAGACGGTGATCACCACTGCGGCCATCGTGCTCGCGCTGCTCCTGTGCGTCGCGGTCGTCGTGCTTTGGCGGCTGTACAACGACGGAATGCGCCGGGCCGACGCAGCCGCACGGCTCGTGGCGGCGGAGCGCGCGAAAGGCGACCAGCAGCAACTCGCGCTGCGCCGGTACGAGGTGGCGTTCGCGTCGATCCACGGCCGCGGCGAACTCGGCGAACAGGTGCTCGTGGAGACCGCGCGCGCACTCGGACTGCGGGAGGGACTGCACTTCACCCTGCAGACCGATCTGGGCGGCGGCGGAAGCGCGAAGCCTGACCTGGTGCTGAATGTCGGCGGCGGCCGGGCGGTGCCGGTCGACGCGAAGGCGAGCATGGCGATCTGGGCGGAGGCGGTCGAGACCGACGATCCGGAAGAACGACTCGACGCGCTGCGCGTCCACGTCCGGCAGTTGCGCTCCCGCGCGGCGGAGCTGGCGGGCAAGGGCTACCAGCGCTGGGCGGACGCGATCTACGGCACCGTCATGTTCGTCCCGTCCGACGCGGCCGTGGTCGCCGCTCTCGACACCGATCCCGAACTGCTGCGCTGGCTGATCGACCGCCGCGTATTCCTGTGCGGCCCCACGGGATTCGGGGTGCTCGCGTCGGCGGCGCTGTTCGCCGCGAGCGACCGGGCGCTCGTCGAGGACGTCGAGCAAGTGCGCGCGGGCGCCGCCGCCGCACATCGGGCCGCGGGCAATGCGGTCGAAGCGCTGAATCTGTCCACGACGCACCTTCAGCGCTTTGTCTCGGCCCGCCGCCGGGAACTCGAGGCGCTGGAGTCGTTCCGCGCGACGGTCGCGCCGCTCACCGACGCGTCGGGCAGTCCGGCACCGGTGCCGCAGCTTCGGAAGGGAGACGAGGTGGCAGCTGGTTGAGGTCGCGGCGCGATGGCCGCGGGCTCGACAGTCGCGATCGGACGGTCGTCGGCATGCTCTCGCGGGACTGGGTCCGGCAGCCTTGGTTGAGGACGCCAGGGCGGCTGGCTGAGACGCGCGGAACACGGGCTGGGGCTTGAAGGCTCGTGGTGCTGTTGGGCGAGACGAGGTTTTGGCTAGCGGTCTGGCGGCATCTTGGCTAGCGGCCCGGCGGCTCGGCCTCAGGCGAGCGGTCCGGCAGTCCGGCGGCTCGGCTTTAGGCAGGCGGTCTGGCGGCTCGGCTGTAAGCGGGCGGTCCGGCGGAACGAGCCTTGGCCGCGCTCCGGTGGGGCGACCCTCGGCAGCGCTCCGGCGGGGTGCCTCTCGGCCGCGCTCGGGTGCGGTACCCCTCGGCCGCGCGGGTTCGACGGCGCGATCCGGCGGAATGAGCCTGCGTGCGAGGCCCGCTGAGCGTCACGAGGCACGCCCCGCTCGGGCGTTGCCGTGAGCGCGGTAGCCATCGCGGTGGCACGGGAGGCGTCCGCAGTCAGCCAGGTCGCCATCCCGGTGACCGGCGATCCGTGAACACGCGTCTCCAGTTGAGGCGATGGTTTGGTCCGCGGGGTCATGGCCCGCCACGGTCGAACGGCTTGCCGCGGCTCCCGGCCAGACGCTGCGACGCGCGCGGACGGGCAGGGCAACGGAGTCCGGATTGCCCAGAACGAACGGCGAAGTCCAGGTTGGACACTGCCGTCGCGGCGAGCGAAAGGGCAGGGTTCCGACGTCGCGCGGGCAGGATCCGGATGCTCAGGCGGTTCGCGGGAACGTCAATTCCCGGTCAAGTTCCAGAACGGCGAATGTTCCGGAACGGAACCGGCGACGCCGCCGTCGCGGCCGTCGGGCGGTGGCATAGCCTGGGGCCAGCGCAGGGCCGGGAACGGGCAGTCAGACCATACCGTCGGTATCACCGCTGGTCAGAGGTCTGGTCCACTGGTTCCCCGTCCGGCGGAGCGGGGCGGACAGGCCGTACCGCGAGTACCGCTCGACCGTACGAAATGTCATGCGGTCGAGTGGCTGCTTCGTGCTGTCCTCGGCAGTGCCAACAAGATCGTGACAAGTACGGGCTACGGTGTGCCTCGTGACCGCGATACGCGATCGCCAGAGCGATCCCGATGCCGATGACGCCCCCGTGCCGTGGGACGAGCGTCTCGTCGTCGGCACGAGGCGCGGCCTGCCCTGGTGGGCGGCTGTGCTCGTGGGCTTCGGCTTGGCAGTGCTCGGCGCCATCATCGACGAGAAGTCCACCGGCAGCCTCGGTTTTGTTTTCAAGGCGGCCTACTTCCTCGGGGCCGTGATCGCGGTCGGCGCGGTGCAAAGACGCGGGCTGTTCGGTCCGATGGTGCAGCCGCCGCTGGTGCTCGCCGTCACCGTGCCGGGCGTGGTGCTGCTGACCGGCGGCGGCCCGGAGGCCAGCGACACTCTGTCGAAGCTGCTCAACATCGGCACGCCGCTGATCAAGGGCTTCCCGACGATGGCGGTCACCACCGGCGTCACGTTGCTGTTCGGCTTCTTCCGGATCTATCGCGAACGCGACCCGGACGCGCCCGTCAAGATCAAAGACGGCAAGCTGCCGCGCACCCGGGACGAGGACGACGACAAAGCCGCGAACCGTCCGCGCTCGCGGCCGCCGGCCGGGCGCACCGGGCAGACGCCGCCTCCGGGCAACCGTCGCCGGCCGCCGCGCGATCTCGATGCTCCGCCGCCGCGACGCCCCCGTCCGCCGGCCGACCCGGGGGCCCGCCCTCGGCGCGAGCCGATGGACCCGAACGCTCCGCGCGGTGGCCGCAAGCCGCCGCCAGAGGGCCGTCGTCCCCGGCCGCCGGAAGGGGATCCGCGCCGTCGTGATCCGCGGGGCGACGCACCGCCGCCGCGTCGTCGGCCGCGCGGGGACGAACCGCCGCCCGGGCGTCCGCGTCCGCCTCGCCGGGAACCGCCGCGCCGCCAGCGTCCTTGGGACGACGAGGGCTGACCCAGCGCGGATTACTCGCGTCAGGCACAGCCGCGGTCAGACAGCACAGGCAAACGACAAAGGCCGCCGATCCCTTAACCGGGATCGGCGGCCTTTTCGTTGTGGCGCAAAGAAATCTCTGGCCTCAGGTCGGCAGCTGCACGGGTCCTGACGGTTTCTCGGCCACAGCAGCCGGGCTTTCGCACAGCCCCTCGACCACAGCAGCCAGGCTCCGTCACGACTTCCCGGCACAGCGGCCAGATTCCCGGCACCGCACCAAACCCTCAGCCGCAGCAGACCCCGACAAAAGGCAAGCAGCCAGCCCCAAAGCCCGTCAGGACTCCGACTTAACAGCCTTCCGAAGCTCCTTGGGCAACGCGAACGCGATCTTCTCGTTGGCCGTGGTCACCTCGTCCACCTGCCCGTACCCGCGCTCGGCCAGCCACTTCAGCAGGTCCATCACCAGCACGTCCGGCACCGAGGCCCCCGACGTGACGCCGACCGTCGACACGCCCTCCAGCCACGATTCGTCGACCTCCGACGCGAAGTCGATCAGGTGCGAAGCCGACGCGCCAGCCTTCAGCGCAACCTCCACCAGTCGCTTCGAGTTCGACGAGTTCTTCGAGCCGACGACCAGCACCAGGTCGCACTCCGGGGCCATCGCCTTGACCGCGACCTGGCGGTTGGTGGTGGCGTAACAGATGTCGTCGCTGGGCGGGTCGGCCAAGGTCGGGAAGCGGTCGCGCAACTGGTCGACGCGTTCCATCGTCTCGTCCACCGACAGCGTGGTCTGGGACAGCCAGATCACCTTCGACGGGTCGCGCACGTCCACCTTGTCGACGTCCTCGGGCTTGTCGACCAGCTGCACCTTGTCCGGCGCCTCGCCTGCCGTGCCCTCGACCTCCTCGTGGCCCTCGTGGCCGATCAGCAGGATGTCGTAGTCGTCCTTGGCGAACCGGTTGACCTCTTTGTGCACCTTGGTGACCAGCGGGCAGGTCGCGTCGATGGTGCGCAGATTCCGTTCCTCGGCCTCGGCGTGCACCGCGGGCGAGACGCCGTGCGCGGAGAACACCACGAGCGCGCCCTCGGGCACCTCGGACGTCTCCTCGACGAAAATCACGCCGCGCTCGCGCAGGGTCTCGACGACGTGCCGGTTGTGCACGATTTCCTTGCGCACGTACACCGGCGGCCCGTACAGCTCGAGCGCCTTCTCGACGGCGACGACCGCGCGGTCAACGCCGGCGCAGTACCCGCGCGGCTTCGCGAGCAGCACGCGTTTGGCGGCGCCGGACCGGGAGATCGTCGGGGTACCGGCGGGTTCGGTTCCGGGACTCGCTGAAGTCATGCCTCCAGGGTACGGGCAGTGCCGATCCGGGGTTGAAGTCCTCGTTCGGATGATGGCGGCGGCCATTCAGGCTGTGCCGGGCGTCACGTCCGGCGCCCCTGGCCACCCGTTCGGTTGGGCAGGACGGCCCTGATACGGCACGCTGGACCCATGAAGCCACTCCCGCTCCCCCTCCGGGTCGCCGCGGGCCTCGCCGTCACCACCGCCGAGCGGGTTCGTGAGCTCCCGAAGCAGCTCACCGGCCTGCCGGTCACCGTCGTGAGCCAGGTGCTGCAGCTGTCCATGCGCGTCCAGCAGCAGGTCACCGAGCTGGCCATCAAAGGCGACGACGCGCTGTCGATGCTGCGTCCCGTCGAGGACACGCCCAGCTGGGCCACGTTCGACGAGGACGCCGAGCCCGAATTCGCCCCGTCCCGGCCCACGCTCGTGCCGGTCGACGACCTGCCCGAGCCGCGCACCAACGGCCACCGCACGCCGCCGCCGGACCTCGCCGCGGAAAACATCGACGACCCGTGGGTCGAGGAGACCCGCGCGCTCGCCGAGGAGCATTCCGACGGCGAGAACGACAGCTCCGGCCCGGCCGGCCTGGGCAATTACGACGAGCTGACGCTGCCGCAGCTGCGCGCTCGGCTGCGCCGGCTGACCGTGCCCCAGCTGGAAGAACTGCTGGAGTACGAGAAGGCCAACGCCGACCGCGCGTCGTTCGTCGGCATGCTCGCACGGCGGATCGGCAACGCCCGCAAGGCCGAGGAACAGCCGGGCGACCCCGCGGAAGGCCAGTGAGCAACGACCCCGCGACCAGCGCGGAGAACCCCTGGCCGGTCCGCACCGTCGCGCGCAAGATCGGCGACTGGGTCCACCGGCTCGGCGACGTCTGGGTCGAAGGCCAGGTCACGCAGATGAACGCGCGACCCGGCACGCAGACCGCGTTCCTGACCCTGCGCGACCCGTCCGCCGACGTCTCGATGTCCGTCACCTGTCCGATGTGGCTGGTGCGCGAACTGCCGACGCCGCTGCGCGAAGGCGACCGAGTGGTCATCCACGCGAAGCCGTCGTTCTTCTTCGGCCGCGGCACGCTGAGCCTGCGCGCGGACCAGATCCGCGCGGTCGGCATCGGCGAACTGCTCGCGCGGATCGAACGGCTGCGCAAGCTGCTGGCCGCCGAAGGCATGTTCGCCCGCGAACGGAAACGGCCGATTCCCTTTCTGCCCAAGGAAATCGGGCTGATCACCGGACGCGCGTCGGCGGCCGAGCGAGACGTGCTGGCCAACGCGCAGGCACGCTGGCCGCACGTGTTGTTCAAGGTGCTGAACACCGCTGTGCAGGGTACGCAAGCGGTTCCGCAAATCCTCCGTGCACTGTCCATTTTGGACAAAGACCCGGACGTCGACGTGATCGTCATCGCCCGCGGCGGCGGCAGCGTCGAGGATCTGCTGCCGTTCTCCGACGAAGCGCTGTGCCGGGCGGTCGCGGCCGCGGGCACGCCAATCGTCAGCGCCATCGGCCACGAGCCGGACACTCCCCTGCTCGACCACGTCGCCGACCTGCGCTGTTCCACCCCGACCGACGCGAGCAAGCGCATCGTGCCGGACGTCCGCGAGGAGACCGCGCGGGTGCGGCAGATGCGCGACCGCGGCCGTCGCGCGCTGCACGGCTGGGTCGACCGGGAGACGCGGCTGCTGACCCAGCTGCGCAGCCGTCCGTCGCTGGCGGATCCGCTGGGTCCGATCGAGCGCCGCCTCAGCGACGTCGAGATGCACCGCGAACGCGGCCGTCGCGCGATGCTCGGCCTGCTCGCCAAGGACCAAGCCGAGGTCGCGAACGCGCGGGGCAAGCTGGCCGCGCTCGGCCCGGCGGCCACGATGGCGCGTGGCTACGCCGTCGTCCAGTTCACTGATTCCGCAGGCAACCTCCACGTGCTCCGCTCCGTCTCCCAGATCGAGGACGGAGCGCAGCTGCGCGTACGGGTCGCCGACGGGGCGGTCCGGGCGGTGGCCGAATCCGTCGAGCCGACGACACCCGTACCGGAAGGAGACCGGCCGTGATGCACCGGGCCCCGGCGTTCCTCCCGCTCACGGTGGACGCCGCCGCCCGGCTCAACGCCGGTCTCCTGCTGAGGCAGGCCCTGGTCACCGACCGAGCCGCCGACGAATGCTGGACCGCCCTGCTCGCCGGCTGCGGCACCGCCGCCCGGCGCGGGCTGGCTCCGCAGCTCAGACGACTGTCCGAGGCGACGTCCGAGCACGTCGGCGTGCGGTGGTGGTTCGCCGAGGGAACCGGCCACCGGCGCCGGGTGGCGAGCGCACAGGAAAACCTCGAGGACGCCATCGCGGACGGTGACGGGCAGGAGTTCGCGCTGGCGTTCGTCGGGTACGACCACGCGATGGCCAGCGCGGTGGTCGCTTGCCCGCAACGGGCCCGGCTGCCTCGTTAGCGAGGGCTTTAGCCAGGCTCTGCGGCTCAACCGATTCCAGACCCGCCGCCCACGACGCCCAGTCGTGCCAAGCTCTTCCTCTGGATCGGCGCGCCGCTTGTCTTTTGGCGGGCGCACTCGCCGCTGTCCTGATCGCCGTGTTCGGAGCGAGCACCGGACCGCTCAACGGCACTCTGTCCCTTCGGTGCGATATGCAATGCATCAAGTCGACCGCCGACGGATACGACGGCTACCGCGACATCAGCGACGGCGCGCAAGTGACCCTCGTAGACGAAACTGGCCGGGTCGTCGCAACCACAGCTTTGCACCGCAGCGGCGGCCCGACCGACGTCGTCGACGGCGTCTGGGTTCGGGCCTTCACTTTCGAATTCACCGACGTCCCCAATGCCGAGCGCTACGGCGTACATTTCGGCAACGAGAGCCGCGGCACGATGTGGAAGGACGCGGACGACGCCAAGCGCGATGGCTGGCAGCTGAGCCTGGGAGACTGACCGAGCCTCCCCGGAACCCCCGCCGGACGCGGTAGTCTGCGCGAACAGCCCCGTGCACCACAAGGTCGGAGAACGTGAGCGAAGCAGACACCGCTGGACTCGGTTACGAGCAGGCCCGCGATCAGCTCGTCGAGGTCGTGAAGGAACTGGAAGCCGGCGGGCTTTCCCTGGAGCAATCGCTTGAGCTCTGGGAGAAGGGCGAGCAGCTCGCCAAGGTGTGCGAGCGGCATCTGGAAGGCGCCCGCGAGCGGATCGAGGCCGCGCTGGCCTCGGTGGAGACCGACGACGACACAGAGTGACGTGCACCATGCGTTGCTGAATCGGTCAGGTGGCCTAGGGATCTGACAGACTGGGCACCCGCTGACGAACCGTGTTCCGGGAGGCCACCATGACCACCGCCAGTGACCGCAGCCGACGCGAAGCGCCTGATCGCAACCTCGCCATGGAACTGGTGCGGGTGACCGAGGCAGCCGCGATGGCCGCCGGCCGCTGGGTCGGCCGAGGCGACAAGATCGGCGGCGACGGGGCCGCCGTCGACGCGATGCGCCAGCTCGTCTCCACCGTCTCGATGCGCGGCGTCGTCGTCATCGGCGAGGGCGAGAAGGACGAAGCGCCGATGCTGTTCAACGGCGAAGAAGTCGGCAACGGCGACGGCCCGGACTGCGACGTCGCGGTCGACCCGGTCGACGGCACCACACTCATGGCGAAGGGCATGCCGAACGCGCTGGCCGTGCTCGCGGTCGCCGAGCGCGGCGCGATGTTCGACCCGTCCGCGGTGTTCTACATGGAGAAGCTGGCCGTCGGCCCGGACGCGGCGGGCAAGGTGGACATCTCCGCCCCGGTCGCGGAGAACATCCGGCGCGTGGCGAAGGCGAAGAATTCCAGCGTCAGCGACGTGACGGTCTGCATCCTCGACCGGCCGCGCCACGATCAGCTGGTCAAGGAGGTCCGCGAGGCGGGAGCCCGGATCCGGTTCATCTCCGACGGCGACGTCGCGGGCGCGATCGCCGCGGCCCGGCCGACCACCGGCGTCGACATGCTGCTCGGCATCGGCGGCACACCCGAGGGCATCATCGCCGCTTGCGCGATGAAGTGCCTCGGCGGCGAGCTGCAGGGCAGGCTGTGGCCGAAGGACGACGCGGAGCGCGAGAAGGCGCTCGCCGCGGGCCACGACCTTGACCGGATCCTGCTCAACGACGACCTGGTCACCGGCGACAACGTGTTCTTCTGCGCGACCGGCGTCACCGACGGCGACCTGCTGCGCGGCGTCCACTATCGGGCGGGCGGCGCGACGACGCAGTCGATCGTCATGCGGTCCAAGTCCGGGACGGTCAGAATGATCGACGGCTACCACCGGCTCGAGAAGCTGCGGGCGTACTCGTCCGTCAACTTCGACGGCAACCTCGACCTCGACGAGGACGAGCGCGCGGTGCCTCCGCTTCCCTGATCTGCCAAGGAGTTCCCGGTGTCGAAACGGCTGTTCGCGCTGGCGCTGACCGTCCTCGCCGGAGTGGTGCTCAGCGCGGGCGGCGCTTCGGCCGGGCCTGCTGTGCCGTCGATCGTCGGCGGAACCGACGCGGACCAGCCGTACCCGTTCGCGGTGTCCTTGCACACCTCGGGCGGCGCGCTGTTCTGCGGCGGTTCGCTGATCACGCCGACCTGGGTGGTCACCGCGGCGCACTGCCTGTCCGCGAAGGACCCGGCGACGATCGGCCTGCGCGTCGGCAGCAACGACGCGGACGCGGGCGGGGAAACGCCGAAAGCGGCGGAATTCGTGCTGCACCCGCATTTCAACGCCGAAACGCAAACCGGCGACGTCGGCCTGATCCGGCTGACCGCCCCGGTGCAGGCCGCCCCGATCGCGATCGGCGGTTCGGCCGCACCGGGCACGGCGGCCCGGGTAATCGGCTGGGGCCAGACGTGCGCGACGCCGAATTGCGGGCCGGTCTCGAAGTCGCTGCGCCAGCTCGACACGCAATTGGTGCCGGGCGCGAAATGCACGGCGACGTTCGACGGAACCTCGGAGCTGTGCACGGAAAGCCCGGGCGGATCCGGCTCGTGCTACGGCGATTCCGGCGGACCGGAACTGACCCGCGACGGCGACCGGTGGGTGCTGGCCGGGATGGTCAGCCGCCCGGGGAACCGCTCGTCGACGTGCGGATCGGCTCCGTCGATCGCTACGTCGGCGGTGGCGTATCAGCCGTGGATCGCGGAGAAAACCGGCTGATTCACTCGACGTCGCAGCTCGCAGTCCGCCTTACGTCCCAACGGAAATCCACCGCCAGGTCGGCCAAATGTCTCCATCCGGCCTTGCCGGCCGCGCGGCTCCGCTTCCGGCTACGGCGTCACTCGACGTTGCTCGAATGCCCCGGGAACAAATGCGCCTCCGGATTCAACGCCACCGCGATGTTGTTCACCGCCGTAGCCGCCTCCCCGAACCCGGTCGCGATCAGCTTCACCTTCCCCGGATACGCCGCCACGTCCCCCGCCGCATAAACGCGCGGGCGCGCCGTCGCCATAGTCGAGTCCACTGAAATCGCCCGGTGATCGATTTCCAGCCCCCAGCTCTCAATCGGCCCCAGATCCGCGGTGAATCCCAATGCCGCGACCACAGCGTCCGCGCGCAGTTGCTCGTCCGGCTCGCCCTTCACCGCCACCTCAACCGCCGTCAGAGACCCGTCCGGGGCTTCGACGAACCGGGACACCTCCGCGTCGGTCACCAACCGCACGCCCAACTCTCGCACCTGCCGCACGATCGACTCCGCGGCCCGGAACTTCGCGCGGCGGTGCACGAGCGTCACGCTCGCCGCGACCGGATGCAGGGCCAGGCACCAGTCGAACGCCGAATCCCCGCCGCCGACCACGACCACGTGCTGGCCCTCGTGGGCCGCGAGCGACGGGACGAAATGGACCATCCCGCGGCCCAGCCAGCCGTCTCCGGCGGGCAGCGGACGCGGCGTGAACTCGCCGATGCCCGCGGTGATCAGGACCGCTCCCGCGCGCAGCACGTCGCCGCCGTCGAGAGTCAGTTCCAGGCCGCCCTCGACGCTCTCCAGCTTCTCCGCTTTCCGCCCGAGCAGGTAGTCCGGCTTCCACGGCGCGACCTGGTCCACGAGGCCCTGCACGAGATCCCGGCCGCGGACCGCGGCGAACCCGCCGACGTCGTAGATCGTCTTCTCCGGGTACATCGCGGTGACCTGGCCGCCCGGTTCGGGCAGCGAATCGACGACAGCCATCGAGAGGCCGCGGAATCCCGCGTAGTAGGCGGCGAAGAGGCCGGTGGGACCGGCTCCGATGACGACGAGGTCGTAATCCATGAGGCTCGCTCCATGCCAGTGGTGGGTGGCGGTGATCGAGAACACAACCGAGCGTACCGGGGTGGGCGACAACACCCGGCCGGAAAACGGAATCGGGGCCAGAATCGGGGGTATGGCTGAACAGGAATACCGGATCGAACACGACACGATGGGTGAGGTCCGCGTCCCGGTCGACGCGCTCTACCGCGCGCAGACGCAGCGTGCCGTCGAGAACTTCCCCATCTCCGGCCGCGGTCTCGAGCGCGCCCAGATCCGCGCGCTGGGCCTGTTGAAGGCCGCCGCCGCCCGCGTGAACGCGCGTCTTGGCGTCCTGGACGCCGACGTCGCCGACGCGATCGCCAAGGCCGCCGACGAGGTCGCCGAGGGCAAGCACGACGAGCACTTCCCGATCGACGTCTTCCAGACCGGTTCGGGCACGTCGTCCAACATGAACGCGAACGAGGTCATCGCGACGCTGGCCACCCGCGCGCTCGGCCGCGACGTGCACCCGAACGACCACGTCAACGCGTCGCAGTCCTCAAACGACACCTTCCCGACGACGATCCACGTCGCCGCCACCGAGGCCGTCCTCACCGACGTCGTCCCGGCGCTGGAGCACCTCGCCGGCGCGATCGAGGCGCGCGCCGAGGAGTGGAACGACGTAGTCAAGTCCGGCCGCACGCACCTGATGGACGCCGTGCCGATCACGCTCGGCCAGGAAGCGGGCGCGTGGGCCGCGCAGATCCGCTTCGGCATCGAGCGGCTGCGGTCCGGTCTGCCGCGGCTGGGCGAGCTGCCGATCGGCGGCACCGCGGTCGGCTCCGGCCTGAACGCGCCGGGCGGCTTCGGTGAGGCAGTGTCGGCCGAACTGGCGCAGATCACCGGGTTGCCGCTCACCGAGGCACGCAACCACTTCGAGGCACAGGCGACGCAGGACAGCGTGGTCGAGACCTCCGGGCACCTGCGCACGGTCGCGGTGTCGCTGAACAAGATCGCGAACGACCTGCGCTGGCTGGGTTCCGGCCCGCGCACCGGGCTGGCCGAGCTGGCGCTGCCGGATCTCCAGCCGGGTTCGTCGATCATGCCGGGCAAGGTCAACCCGGTCATCCCGGAGGCGACGCTGCAGGTCGTCGCGCAGGTCGTCGGCAACGACGCGGCGGTCGCGTTCGCCGGTGCGGCGGGCAACTTCCAGCTCAACGTGAACCTGCCGGTCATCGCGCGCAACGTGCTCGAATCGGCGCGGCTGCTCGCGGCCGTCTCGCGGCTGCTGGCGGACAAGGTGTTCGCCGGGGTCACCGCGAACGCCGAGCGCGCGCGTCAGTACGCCGAGGGCTCGCCGTCGATCGTCACACCGCTCAACAAGTACATCGGCTACGAGGAGGCGGCCGCGGTCGCGAAGCAGGCGCTCAAGGAGCTCAAGACGATCCGCGAGGTCATGCTAGAGCGCGGGTACGTCCGCGACGGCAAGCTCACCGAAGCGCAGCTCGACGAAGCGCTCGACGTGCTGCGGATGGCGCGCGGCGGCAAGTAGCGCTCAGCCGACTGTAGCGGCTCGTTCGGACAATTCCGGGCGAGCCGCTTCGCGTTTCCACAGTCCACATGCGACTCCAGCGGCAACCAGGGTGACGCCGGCCAAGTCTTTCAGCTCGAACTGTTGCGCGCCGATCAACACCGCGACAGTCAACCCGGACACCGGCATCAGCCCGATCAGCACGCCCGCCCGGTCCGCGCCCAGCTCCACGACGCAGCTGTACCAGAGCACGAAAGCCACCGCGGTCACCACGACGGCCAGCAACAGCAACGCGACCAGCTCACGCGCGTTCGGCCACTGCCAGGCTCCCGCCGGATCAACCACCGTCCCGACCACGGCACCGCTTGCCGCAGCAGTGAAACAACCCCACGTCGAGGTGGCCAACGGCCCGAGCCGGCGCAGCAATCCCACCGCGAGCAGGGTGAACGACGCTTCGCACAACATCGCCAGCGCAGCCAGCAACAACCCTGGCGCGGAAGCGGATCCGCCACCGGACAGCACCACAATGCCGAGCCCCGCCAGTACCGACCCGACGACCGGAGCGGCGGACGGACGGCGACCGTCGAGCATCGGCGCGAGCAGCGCGAGCACGAGCGGGCTGGCTCCGAGGAACGCCGCTACCGCACTGGGTTCCGCGTAGCGCTGGGCCAGCAGCAGACAGGCCTGGAAGCCGATCATCCCGGTCGCGGCGAGGCCGAGCAGCGTCGGCAGATCGCCGAGTTTCGGCCGCGGCAGCGGGCTGCGCGTGACCTTCGCCCAGCCGAGCAGCAGAAGGCCGCCGAGCGCGTACCGCAACGCCTGCCCGGTGATCACCGGATATCCGTCCAGCATGCCGGTGACCGGCACCGATCCGCCGACCAGCACCGCGCCGGCCACCCCTGAAAGCACCATCGACCGTTTCACGCAGCTCAGTCTTCAGCCACGAGTGGTCTATTCAGAAGGACCACTCGATACTCGACTAACTGGACCACTTGGCCGTACTGTCGGGCCGTGGAAACCATCCGCGAGTTGCTGCTGCCCGCCGCCGCCGGAGGACGCCGGGGGCGCGCCGTCGAGGCCGCGTTGCGCGACGCGATCCGTACTGGACGGCTGGCTGTCGGCACCCGGCTGCCGTCGAGCCGCGATCTCGCGCGCCAACTCGGGGTCGCGCGCGGCACGGTGACCGCGTTGTACGAGCAACTCACCGCCGAGGGCTATCTGCTGAGCAAACACGGCTCGGGCACTCGGGTCGCGCCGCTCGACGATCCCGCGCCAACACCTCGCGTGAGTACTACGAAATCGCCGACCTGGGAGTTCGACCTGCGTCCCGGACTGCCCGCGCTGTCGGCCTTCCCGCGGGCCGAATGGCTTGCCGCCGAACGAGAAGCCCTGAACGCGACGCCTGATCTCGGTCTCGGCTACCCCGATCCGACCGGGCATCCGGCATTGCGCGCGGAACTGGCCGCCTACCTCGGGCGGGTCCGGGCGTTGCCGACGAACCCGGACGACATCGTGATCACCAGCGGAGCCGCGGAAGCGTTGTCGCTGCTGGCCGACGCCTTGCCGGACCAGCGCATCGCCGTCGAAGACCCGAGCCACCACGGCCAAGCGATCCTGCTGCGCGACCATGGACTTCGGCCGGTCGGGATTCCAGTCGACGACAAGGGCATCGACGTCGAGGCGCTGTCCACTTCAGACTGTTCAATCGTGCTCGTGACCGCCGCGCACCAGTTCCCGCTCGGCGTCGCGCTGCATCCGGAACGCCGTCGGCAACTGCTGTCCTGGGCGGCGGAAACCGGCGGACTCATCCTGGAAGACGACTACGACGCCGAGCACCGCTACGACCGCCCCGCCCTCGGCGCGATGCGCGCGCTCGCTCCCGATCATGTCGCCTACATCGGCAGCGTCAGCAAAGTTCTCGCGCCGGCGTTGCGGATCGGCTGGCTCATTCCGCCGCGACGCCTGCGCGACGCCGTGGCCAGGGTCAAGGAAATGCACGACCTCGGCTGCCCGCCGCTCCCGCAAGCCGCGCTCGCGCATCTGATCGCCACCGGCGGCTACGATCGGCATCTGCGCCGCACCCGACGCCTGTACCGCGCTCGTCGTGACGCGCTTATCGAAGCCATAACGCAGCGTCTTCCGCAGTGGCAGCCGGTCGGGATCGCCGCCGGACTGCATCTGGTCGTCCGGCTCCCGGACGGCACCGATGACGTACAGCTTCAGGAAAACCTCGCCGCGGCAGGCGTGCACGCCCCCGCCTTGTCGACTTATTCCCATACCGCGGCGGGATATCCGGGTCTCGTGCTCGGGTACGCCGCGCTCCCGCCGGACCGGCTGCGCGCCGCCGTGGAGCGGATCGCGTCGGCCGGTTGAACCGCCGGTGAACACCTGGTGCACCGGGGAGGGGTCCCGCGGCCGACGCTTAGTGTGGACAGTCTCGGGAGCGGGCAAGGGGGGGTGACCGTGAGCTTCGGAGATGTCCTGCGAGCGCTCGCCGAAGTGCTCACGTCCGATCGCGGCATCGTGCCGATCGCGGTCGTCGCCGGTGCGACAATCCTCGCCCCGATCGTCGACCGCTACGTGATCCGCCGCAGGCGCGTCATCTACCGGGAACTGTACAACTCCAAGATCGGCCTCGACCCGGTCCCGCTCAGCGACCACGACAACGGTGCGGTGCAAGCGGATCCGGAACTCGAGCGCACGGTGCAACTGCTGAAACCGCTCAGCGTGGTCGTGATCCGCATCCGCAACACCGGCAGCTTCGACATCGGCCGGGACGACTGGGAACACCCGCTGCAGTTCACCTTCGGCAGGCGTGTGGTCTGGGACGCGCGCGTGTCCGGCGCCAAGGACGGCCTGCGCGATGTGGTCCGAGACGGACTTGAGTTCTTTACCCACGACCGGCCCGCGCCTGGACCCGAAACCGTGCCGCTGTCCGGTGTGCGGGCATTGCTGTCGCAGCGGCTGTCCGGCTTCTTCCGGGTGCCCGAGTCCCCGGCCCCGGCCGCGCAGACAACGCAATGGCACGGCGTCCGGCTCGCACGTCTTTCGTTGAAGCGACGGGAAAAGTTCAAGCTCGTCGTGGTGTTGCGCGAGCCGGACGACTGGCTGGGCGGGCCGCTGACCAAAGACCTGACCGTCACCGGACGGCTCAGCGGCGGCCGGATCAAGGACGAACGCAAACAGCGCTGGCTGTCGTGGCCGGTGGTGACCGTGGCGATCGGAGTGCTGCTGACGGGCGCGTTGCTGAGCATGCTCCTCGTCGCCGCGTCGCGCGGGCCCGCGGCGGGCTGCGGCAGCGGATCCCTTGCGGTGCACGGATCCAGTGCGTTCGCACCGATCATGAAGGGCATCGCGACGGAGTACCAGGGACAGTGTCCCGGCTCGACGATCGCGACCCAGGCGGTCGGGAGCGTGTCCGCAATGCGCGAGCTGGGGCCATTGCCCGCGGAACAAAAGGACAGCTTGGCCGTGCTCTCCGACGGCAAGGCCGCCGATGCCGGACCGGATCTGGTCACGCAGCCGGTCGCGGTGCTCGTGTACAGCTTGGTACTGAACAAATCCGTCGGCCTCGACCACCTGACCGGCGAGCAGGTCCGCGGCGTCTTCAGCGGGAAGTACACCAACTGGTCGCAACTGCGCGAGGGCCCGTCGATTCCGATCCGGATCGTCGGCCGCGGGCAGGAATCGGGCACGCGCAAGACTTTCGAGGAGAAAGTGCTGGGCACGGCCGAGCCGGGACTGTCCTCGGACGACTGCCGGACGCCGACCCGCGACCCGCACGCCGCGGTGGTGCGCTGCGAACGCGGCACGACCGACGACCTGCTGCGCGCCGTCGGCGACACTCCCGGCGCGATCGGTTACGCGGACGTCCCGGCGGCCAAGATCGCCGCGGCCGGAGGGCGGGTCGCCATGGCGAAACTCGACGACCGCTACCCCGACGTGACCAGCATCGACGCCGGCTATCGCTTCTGGACGGTGGAGTACCTCTACACCAAGGGCGTGCCGGAGAACGATTCGCTGCTGAAGCAGTTCATCGACTACCTGCGCAGCAGCACGGCGCGGGCGGAACTGCAGGACGCAGGGTACACGCCGTGCGTGACGAAACAGGGGCTGCTGGATCAGTACTGCACTCGACCGGATGCCTGACCAGCTCTTTTTCACCCGGTCGAGGCCGGGGCGGGAGTTTTTGTCGGTGGCGGGGGCGATGATGGCCGGGTGTTGTTCACCGACCTCGTCACCGCCTCCGCCGAACTGGCGGCCACGCGGTCACGGAAAACGAAGATCGCCGTGCTGGCCAGTGTGCTGCGCACGGCCGAACCCGGCGAACTGCCCGCGGTGATCGCGTATCTCACCGGGCAGACGGCGCAGGACCGGCTCGGAGCCGGCTGGCGCACGCTCGCCGAACTCGCTGTCGAACCGGCGGCCGCGCCCGCCGTCTCCGTGGCGGAGGTCGACGTCGCGCTCACCGAGGTCGCGGCCGCGGCGGGCGCGGGTTCGGTGAAGCGACGGGCGGAGGTGCTCACCGCGTTGTTCTCCCGGCTGACGCGGGCCGAGCAGGAGTTCGTGTTCCGGCTCGTCACCGGGGAGTTGCGGCAGGGCGCGCTGGAAGGCGTGATGGTCGACGCGGTCGCGGCGGCGGCCGAGGTGGGAGTCGACCAGGTGCGGCGCGCGTTCATGCTGTCCGGACGGCTGCCGGTCACCGGGCAGGCGGCGCTGACCGGGGGCGCGGCGGCGCTCGCGGAATTCGGCCTGGAGCTGGGCCGGCCAGTCCGGCCGATGCTCGCGTCGCCGGCGGAATCGCTGGAAGAAGCCGTGGCGGAGCACGGGAACGCGATCGTCGAGTACAAAATGGACGGTGCGCGGATCCAGGTGCACCGCCACGGTGCGGACGTGCACGTGTACACGCGCACGCTGCGGGAAATCACCGGCAGCGTAGGCGAATTGGTCGAGCTGGTGCGGGCGCTGCCGTGCGAATCGGTGGTACTGGACGGCGAAACCCTCGCGCTCACCGACGACGGGCGGCCGCGGCCGTTCCAGGAAACGATGAGCCGGTTCGGCAGCACGCGGGACGAACAGGTGCGGGCGTTGCTGCTGCGGCCGTACTTCTTCGACTGCCTGCACCTGGACGGGGTCGATCTGCTCGACGCGCCGCTGTCCGAACGCAACGAGGCGCTGCGCCGGGTAGCGGGCGAGCACGTGATCCCCGGCTCGGTCCGGCCGGAAGCACCGGCCGCGGTACTCGAAGCGGCGATGGACGCCGGGCACGAAGGCGTGATGGTGAAGGACCTCGATTCGCTCTACGCGGCCGGGCGGCGCGGGCGTGCGTGGCTGAAGGTGAAACCAGTGCACACCATCGATCTGGTGGTGCTGGCGGTGGAATGGGGACACGGGCGGCGCACCGGGAAACTGTCGAACCTGCACCTCGGCGCGCGCGATCCGGACGGCGGGCCGCCGATCATGGTGGGCAAGACGTTCAAGGGCCTCACCGACGAGCTGCTGGCCTGGCAGACCGAGCGGTTCCAGGAGATCGAGACGCACCGCGACCAGTGGACCGTCCACGTGCGACCGGAGACGGTGGTCGAGATCGAACTGGACGGGGCGCAGGTCAGCACCCGGTATCCGGGCGGGCTGGCGCTGCGGTTCGCGCGGGTGGTGCGGTATCGGCCGGACAAGGAACCCGGCGAGGCGGACACCATCGACACCGTCCGGGGGTTGCTGCGCGGCAGCCGTCCGGCGGAGGAATCCGGCCAGGCTGAGCGAGCCGGGGTTGCGGGAGGCACTGGATCCTCGGGGCAGCCCGGTTCGGAGGAGCAGCCTGATTCCGGCGGGCAACCCGGTTCCGAGGAGCACGCCGGTTCCGGCGGGCAACCCAGTTCCGAGGAGCGACCCGGTTCCTCGGGGCACCCCGGCTCCGACGAGCGCCCCCGTTCCGACGAGCACCCCGGCTCCCAGAAACAACCCGGCTCCGGCGGGCAACCCGGTTCCCACGGGCAACCTGATTCCGCCGAGCAACCCGGCCGCGAAGATCGGCCCGGTTCCGAGGAGGCGTCCGGATGATCGCCCCGCACACCCTCCGGATGAGCGGGCACATTACGGACATCGGGCAGTTTTCCCCACCGTACTCGGGAAAACGCCCGACGAAAGTTGATGTCGCACCCGTGGCCGCGTGCCCGAGAGTGGGAGCACTGGCCTGTGTCGATGGGAGAAAAGCATGACGTTCCGGGTGAAATCAGCCGTCCGGGGATTCGGGCGGCCGATGACCCTGCTGGCGGGCGTGGCGCTCGCCGCCGCCGTGGTGGCGGCACCGGCCAGTGCCGCGCCGGCGCCGCCGCAGCCGTCCCGGCATCACTTCTCGGCCGCCGCGCAGTCGTTCGTCGGCGCGACGACCGTGTCCGAGCGAGTCGCGCGGCTCAACGCGGCGATGGCCAAGCTGCCGAAGGAAAGCGGCGCGTACAACGCCACGAAGCTGTGGAACCAGGGCATCACCGGTGCCGGGTCCACCGTGGCCACGCTGGTGTCGTTCGGCGACGACAAGGTCAAGCAGGTCCTGGACGAGTATTCGCGGCAGCACGGTCTGCCGCCGGCGAACGTCGAGGTGCTGCAGCCGTCCGGCGCGGTGCCCGCGTGCACCGATCCCGGGGTGGACACCGCCGCCTGCCAGTCGTGGGGCGGGGAAACCGACCTCGACGTCACGATGATGCACGCGATGGCCCCGGCCGCGAAGATCGTCGTCGCGGCCACTCCGGTCGCCGAGACGCAGGGCTTCGCCGGGCTGCCGGAAATGATGCACGCGGTCGACTACATGACCGAGCACCGCATCGCCGACGTGGTCTCGATGAGCTTCGGCACCACCGAGGAGAACTTCCCGTCGTTCGAGTCGATCAAGACCCTCGACCCGGCGCTGGAGCGGGCGAGCAAGGCCGGCGTCACGCTGGTGGCGTCGTCCGGTGACGACGGCCCGACCGGGGCGTACCTGCAAGGCCCCGGCCGGTACCCGTACCGCGTGGCGAGCTGGCCCGCCAGCGACCCGAACGTCACCACGCTCGGCGGCACCCAGCTGCACCTGGACGCGAACGGCGTCCGCACCCAGCCCGACGACCTGGTCAACGCGGCGGACAACGGGTTCAGCGAGGGGGCGGGCCTGTCGAAGGCGTACGCGCGGCCGTCCTGGCAGAACCACGTCAAGAAGATCACCGGTAGCACGATGCGGTCGTACCCGGACATCAGCATGGAAGGCGTCCAGGGCACGTCGCAGTCGGCGCCGCTGTTCGCGGGCGTGCTGGCGTTGGCGGTGCAGGCCAACCACGGGCGGCTGGGCCAGATCAACCCGGCGCTGTACTCGAAGCTGGGTCCGAAGGGCGCCGCGGCCGGGATCGTCGACGTCACCAAGGGCGACAACAGCCAGTGGGACGTCGAAGGCTTCAAGGCCGGTCCGGGCTACGACATCGCGAGCGGCTGGGGCACGATCGACGCGTCGGTCTTCGTGCCTGCCCTGGTGAAGGCGGTGCGGTGATGCGGTAGTCCCCAGCCTCCGCCGCAAGCGGGCGTCCGGGGCAAGTTCACCCGGCCCGACGCGACCGACGCTGGTCGTGTCGGGCCGGGCGGAGCAGGCCGGGACCGTAGTGTCAGCGGCATGTCCTCGAAAGCGTTGGCCCGGCTGTGGTTCGGGGTGACCGCGGTCGTCGTGCTGGCCGCGCTCGTGATCCAGATCGTCGCGCTGGTGCCGACGCAAGGGCGGTACGCCAGCTTCGGCGGGCGGGTGGCGAACCTGTTCACCTACTTCACGATCATCTCGAACCTTCTCGTCCTCGTGACCAGCTCGGCTTTCGCTCGCGGACGCGGCACCTCGCCGCTGATGCGCGTGCTCTGGCTCGACGCGCTGGTCGGGATCGTGGTCACCGGCGTGGTCTACCAGGTCGCGCTCGCCGGACTGTACGAACTGCACGGGCTCAGCCTCGCCGCGGACATCCTGCTGCACCGCGTCACGCCGGTGCTGTGCGTGCTCGGCTGGCTGATCTTCGCCCCGCGCGTGCTCGAATGGCGCACCGTCTGGTGGTCGCTCGTCTATCCCCTGGCGTGGCTGGTTTTCACCCTCGTCCGCGGAGCGATCGACGGCTACTACCCGTACCCGTTCGTCAACGCCGACGACCTCGGCTACGGGCAGGTCGCGCTGAACTGCGTGCTCATCGGCGTCTTCTTCATCGTGCTCGCCAGCGGAGCCAGGCTCGTCGACCGGCGGCTCACGCGCGTACCCGCCGAAACGCGTTCAGCGGATCGCTGAGCCCGGCCTGGGCCAACGCCCGCCAGGCACCGCGCTTGAGGTCCACCGGTTTGCCCGCGGCGACGCGGTGCATCTGCTGGGTGTGCCACTGAATCTCGACCAGGCTGTCGGCGAGGCGGATTCCCGTGCGCGGGCACCGTCGTTCGGCTCGGACGTCCTCGCCCGCGAGCAGCCGTCCCGGCAGGCCGGGGTCGACAATGAACGGGCGGCCGACCCCGATCATGTCCAGCGCACCGGATTCCAGCGCCTCCGCCATCCCGGCCGCCGTGGCGAACCCGCCGGTGACCATCAGCGCGACGTCGCTGATCTGCCGGGCTTTCGCCGCGTAGTCCAGGAAATACGCTTCCCGCCGCTGCGTGCTCGCCCGGCCGGCCCCCATCATCGCGGCCCGCTCGTACGTGCCGCCGGAAATCTCCAGCAGGTCGATCCCGGCCTCGCCCAGCGCGCGAACCACCTGCAGCGACTCGTCCTCGTCGAAGCCGCCGCGCTGGAAGTCAGCACTGTTGAGCTTCACCGAAACCGGCACGCGATCGCCCACCGCGCCCCGGACCGCGCGCACCACCTCAAGCAGGAACCGGCTGCGGTCGCGCCCCCACTCGTCGTCGCGACGATTCACCAGGGGCGACAGGAACTGCGAAATCAGGTAGCCGTGCGCGCCATGAATCTGGATCCCGGCGAACCCGCCCTCGACAAACGCCCGCGCCGACAACGCGAACCTCTCCACCACCGCTTCGATCTCGTCGCCAGTCAGCGCCCGCGGCGCGGCGAACGCAGTCCGCACCCCTCGGTCGCCAAACGGCACCGCCGACGGAGCGACCGGCTGCCGGGACAGGTACCGAGGACTCTGCCGACCGGGATGGTTGAGCTGCACCCACAACTGCGCGTCGGTGCCGTCCACGGACCGCGCCCACGACCGATACGCCGCCGGATCCGGCACGGCCGGCACCGCGACGTTGCGCGGTTCTCCGAGCGCAGTGGGATCGACCATCACGTTGCCGGTCACCAGCAGGCCAGCGCCCCCGTGTGCCCAGGTCCGGTACAGCCTCGCGAGTTCGCCGGACGGTGCGTTGCGGCGGTCGCCGAGCTGCTCGCTCAGCGCCGACTTCGCGATCCGATGCGGCAGCACGGCCCCGCAGGCGAGTTTGAGCGGTTCGGCGAGCAGAGCCCGGGGGTCGGTCATGAGCAGTCCCGTCGTCGCGGATAACTTACCGCGAGTAAGAATACTCGAAAGTAGGTAGCGGCGGTATGCCTCGCGGGCCACTAGGGTCTGCGGCATGACGGCCATAGTGCAGAACCTGGTCACGTCGGGCGTGTTCGAGCTCGACGGCGGCAGCTGGAACGTGGACAACAATGTCTGGATCGTCGGCGACGGGTCCGAGGTGATCGTGATCGACGCCGCCCACGACGCGGACGCCATCGCGGACGTCGTCGGAGACCGCACGGTCCGCGCGATCGTCTGCACCCACGCACACAACGACCACGTCAACGCCGCCCCCGCACTGGCCGAGCGCACCGGCGCGCCGATCCTGCTGCACCCGGCCGACCGCGTCGTGTGGGACCTGACCCACCCGGACCGCGCCCCCGACGGCGACCTGGCCGACGGTCAGGTCATCACCGTCGCCGGCACCGACCTCACGGTGCTGCACACCCCCGGCCACGCCCCCGGCGCGGTCTGCCTGCACAGCCCCGACCTGGAAGTCCTCTTCACCGGAGACACCCTGTTCCACGGCGGTCCCGGTGCCACCGGCCGGTCGTACTCCGACTACCCGACCATCGTGAAATCCATCCGCGACCGCCTCTTCCCCCTCCCCGACGCGACGATCGTCCGCACCGGCCACGGCGAAGCGACGACCGTCGGGAAGGAAAAGGCCGCGTCGGCCGACTGGCCCGCCGCCTGATCCGCTCCGAGTCTCGCCGGGCGGCTCAGCACGCCTTGCCGACCCGCCCGGCGAGTTCTGAATCGGCCGCCGGTCCGCAAACGCTTGCGGCCAGCTAGGCCAGCCAATTCGGCACCCACGTGCCCGCATCGACTCGCGTCGCCAGGCCTGCTCGCATCATCACCACAGGCTGCGACGCCACGCATCGACCGCGACTCACTAGCAGCTGGAGCCGGAGCCGCACCGTCGGATCGTCCGCGAGCCGCACCCCAGGCCCGCCAGGCCTCGCCCCAAGCCGCACCGCCGGATCTGGCTGCTTCGCGTGGGGGTCGCGACTGGCTCGCCGCCGAGCAACAGCACGCTTTCCGCTACTTCGATCGCGACGCCGACCACCGGCCGCCAAGAGTTCGCCCGACCAGCAAACCGCCCTTTCCGCAGCCATCCCGAACCGCCACGTGCCCGAGCGACGCGACGAAGCCGCCTACCGAGCCAGCCGAGGAACCTCCGGAACCACCCGAACCCGCTCCCGAGCCTCGCCCGCAAGCGCTTGCGCCCACCGCTGCAACCCGGCCACGTCCACCCCGTGCGGCGGCTCCTCCCGGAACGGCGCGATGTTCTCCGCACCCCGCTCCAGCAGCGCCACCGCGCCGTTCCCATTCCCCCGCAACGCGTGCGTCAGCCCCACCGCCAGCTGCGCCAGGCCGCGCCACAACTCCCGCTCCGGCCCGTCCGTCGCCTTCCAGGCGTCCTCGAACACCTCGTGCGCGTGGAACGGGCGACCGGCGTCCAGCAGGTGCTGGGCCTCCGTCAGGGTCTCCGCCGGGGTCCGCTGCACGCCTTCGGGCTGGCGCGGCACACCGTCGGAGCCATACGGCAGCGGGCGGCCTAGACCATCACGCGGGCGGGCGTTGCGCGCCCGTCCCTGGTCGTCGCGATCACGGCTGTCCACCCGGCCATTGTTCCACGCGCCACGCCGGGTTAGCGTCTCGCGCGCAAGCCACGTAGCCTGGTGACTCGTGCGCTTTCTGGATGGGCACGTGCCCGCTCACGACCTGACCTACGACGACGTGTTCCTGCTGCCGAACCGTTCGGACGTGGAATCCCGCTTCGGCGTCGATTTGTCCACTGTGGACGGCACCGGCGCGACGATCCCCTTGGTGGTGGCCAACATGACGGCCGTCGCCGGGCGGCGGATGGCCGAGACGGTCGCTCGCCGCGGCGGGCTCGTCGTGCTTCCGCAGGACGTCGACACCGAGGCAGTGGCCGAAATCGTCTCCTGGGTGAAGTCCCGCCACGCCGTCTGGGACACGCCGCTGGTCCTCACCGGCGGCGACGCGGTGGCCGACGCCCTCAACCTCGTGCACAAACGAGCACACGGCGCGGTCGTCGTTGTCGACGGTGACGGCAAGCCGGTCGGCGTCGTCGACGAGGCTGCCTGCGCTGGTGTCGACCGCTTCGCGCGGCTGGCCGACGTCGCCGAACCCGCCGTCGTCTCCGTGCCGCTGGACACGCCGCCGCGCGAGGTTTTCGAGCTTCTGCACAGCCACGGCGGACGGCTCGCCCTCGGCCTCGACGCCGACGGTCGCCTCGCCGGCGTCCTCACCGCGGTGGGCGCGCTGCGCTCGGAGATCTACACGCCGGCCGCCGACGCTCAGGGCAAGCTGCGCGTCGCCGCCGCGGTCGGCGTGAACGGCGACGTCGCGGCGAAGGCCGAAGCGGTGCTGGCCGCGGGCGTCGACACGCTGGTCGTCGACACCGCGCACGGGCACCAGGAAAAGATGATCGCCGCGCTCAAGGCGGTCCGTTCGGTGTCGCCGAAGGTGCCGATCGTGGCGGGGAACGTCGTGACCGCCGAGGGCACCCGCGACCTCATCCACGCGGGCGCGGACGTCATCAAGGTCGGCGTCGGCCCCGGCGCGATGTGCACCACGCGAATGATGACCGGCGTCGGCCGCCCGCAGTTCTCCGCCGTCGCGGAATGCTCGGCCGCCGCTCGCGAACTGGGCAAACACGTCTGGGCGGACGGCGGCGTGCGGCACCCGCGCGACGTCGCGCTGGCACTGGCCGCGGGCGCGTCGGCGGCGATGGTCGGCTCCTGGTTCGCCGGAACCCACGAATCGCCCGGCGACCTGCGGTACGACGAGCAGGGCCGCCCGTACAAGGAGTCGTTCGGGATGGCGTCGAAGCGCGCCGTCGGGGCCCGCACGCGCACGGACAACGTCTTCGACCGCGCCCGCAAGGCGCTGTTCGAGGAGGGCATCTCCACGTCGCGGATGGCGCTGGACCCGACCCGCCCCGGCGTCGAGGACCTGATCGACTCGATCTGCTCCGGCGTCCGCTCGTCCTGCACCTACGCGGGCGCGCGCACGCTGGAGGAGTTCCACGAGCGTGCGCTGCTGGGCGTGCAGTCCGCGGCCGGTTTCGCCGAGGGACGCCCGCTGCCGTCCGGCTGGTAACCCCGCAGCAAGTCCGTGAAGGACTCCTTGAGGGAATCAGATTCCCTCAAGGAGTCCTTCACGGAACTAGATCAGCCGTGGTCCTCCAGCATCTCGGTCACCAGCGCCGCGATCGGCGAGCGCTCCGACCGGGTCAGGGTCACGTGCGCGAACAGCGGGTGCCCCTTCAGCTTCTCGATCACCGCCGAGACGCCGTCGTGCCGTCCGACCCGCAGGTTGTCGCGCTGGGCCACGTCGTGCGTGAGCACCACCCGCGACGCCGAGCCGAGCCGGGAAAGCACGGTCAGCAGCACGTTGCGTTCCAGCGATTGCGCCTCGTCCACGATCACGAAGGTGTCGTGCAGCGAGCGGCCCCGGATGTGCGTCAGCGGCAGCACTTCGAGCATGCCGCGGTCGAACACCTCGTCCAGCACATCCTGGCTGACCAGCGCGCCGAGCGTGTCGAACACCGCCTGCGCCCAGGGCTGCATCTTCTCGCTCTCGGACCCGGGCAGGTAGCCGAGATCCTGGCCGCCGACCGCGTAGACCGGACGGAACACCACGACCTTGCGGTGCTGCTGGCGTTCCATCACCGCCTCCAGGCCCGCGCACAGCGCCAGTGCCGATTTGCCGGTGCCCGCCCGCCCGCCGAGCGAGACGATGCCGACGTCGGAGTCCAGCAGCAGGTCGAGCGCCACGCGCTGCTCGGCCGAGCGGCCGTGCAGGCCGAACGCCTCGCGATCGCCGCGCACCAGCCGCACCCGCTTGTCCGCCGTGACCCGGCCGAGCGCGCTGGAGCTGCCCGCGAGCAGCCGCAGCCCGGTGTGACAGGGCAGTTCGCCCACCTCGCCGAGCCCGAACTCCGCCGGATCCGCCGAACCGCCCGAGAAGAGCGCGTCGATCAGCTCCTGGGGAGCGTCCACGTCCGCCATGCCCGTCCAGCCCGACGGCGTGACCTCCTGCGCCCGGTACTCGTCCGCGGTGAGCCCGACGGCACCCGCCTTGACCCGCAGCGGGATGTCCTTCGTCACCAGGACGACCTGCGGTTGCTCCGTCGCGAGGTTGAGCGCGCACGCGAGGATGCGGTGGTCGTTCGAGTCGGTGCGGAAGCCCACCGGGAGGACGGACGGATCGGTGTGGTTCAGCTCCACCTGCAGGGTGCCGCCCTGGTCGCCGATCGGGATCGGGGCGTCGAGCCTGCCGTGCTTGAGCCGGAGATCGTCCAGCAGCCGGAGGGATTCCCTGGCGAACCAGCCCAGTTCGGAGTGGTGGCGCTTGGCCTCCAGTTCGCTGATGACGACCAGCGGGAGCACCACCGCGTGTTCGGCGAACCGGGTGACCGCCCACGGGTCAGAGAGCAGCACCGACGTGTCGAGCACATAAGTGATGCGTGGGGATTCGGGCGAGATCGAGGCTTTCTCCGGCGCCGGGGCACCGGTCGAAGAACGGCCTGAGGCCTTGCGGGGTGAACGCTGCGCAGTCACGACGGCATCTCCCTCGAGGGCGTGTGCACCCCACGCCCGCACTCGCTGGGCCGGGCACCTCCCTGGCTGGGTCCGCACTCCCTGACGCTGGCTGCGTCAGGCGGCACGGCCACGAGGGCCGGGTGCCGGCCCCCTCGTGCATCTCGTGGGCGGCTGAGCCGCCCCCTCGATCAACGCCACGACCAGGGCCTCCCGCGAGAACCCGCACGGAACGCGAGCCCTCTATCCCGGAAGGTACCTACGTCCGCCCCGTCGTGCAGGCAGCCACACAGGTGATTCGCCGATTCGTCATCCCACCGTCGGTCGCCCGCAACAGAGTGTCCACAGTGCTCACTCAGCGTCACCGGGTCCGGCGATCGGGGGGTCGCACAAATGGATGATCATGGAAAATTAATCACCGAGTGCAGGCAATTCCCAGGTAAAGGGCCTTGTACCACGCGCAAGACCGGAATGCATTTCGCGTCCTGGACACTGAACCGGTCCGAGTGAACTGGGCCTTCAAGCGCTCACACAATGGGCGTACGCACCATTCGCTAGAGGCCATTCGGGGGTAATTTCCTTACTGCGGGACACACCACCGGAACACTCCGGTGCCCCGAATCCCAGTATCTCTACCTAGGAGTGTGCGAAGTGCTGAAGAAGGCTGGAATTGTCGCCGGTGCCGCCGCGGGTCTGATGATGATCGGCGGGACGGCGTTCGCCTCCCCGGCCGCGACCCAGGGCGCTCCGGACCCGACGTTCGGCGACGCCTACGCCACCTTCATCGAGGGCGGCGGCGCGCTCGGCTACGGTGCCGCTTCGCTGGTCGCCGGCGCCTACACCGGCGTCGCGCTGACCCCGGCGCTGGTGGCCCACTCGATGGAGCACCACCACGGCTGAGCCGTCTTGACGCGAAGGCCCCGGAGCCCGGCTCCGGGGCCTTCGCGGCGTTCGCGGCCGGGTTGACCGGCCCGGCTGGGTGGGTCCGCCGGGCCGGTTCGCCGCTCAGACTCCGAACCGGCGATGCCGCCAGGCGTAGTCGCGCATCGCGCGGAGAAAATCGACGCGCCGGAATGCCGGCCAGTAAGCCTCGGTGAACCAGAATTCCGAATGCGCGGACTGCCAGAGCAGAAATCCGGAAAGCCGCTGTTCACCGGACGTTCGGATAATCAGCTCCGGATCCGGCTGGCCGGAGGTGTACAGATGTTCCGAGATGTGGTCGACGTCGAGGATTTTCGCGAGTTCGCGAATCGAAGTGCCCTCGTCGGCGTGCTGCAGGAGAAGTTTTCGGACGGCGTCGGCGATCTCCTGCCGTCCGCCGTAGCCGACCGCGATGTTCACCTCCATGCCCGAGTGGTTCTCGGTCCGCGCCGCGGCGGCGGTGAGCTTCTGCGCCACCTCGAGCGGCAGCAGGTCGAGCGCGCCGACGATGCGCAGCCGCCACGGCGCCTCGGCCCCGGCGAGTTCGTCGGTGACGTCGGTGATGATTTTCAGCAGCGGCGTGAGCTCGTCCGGATCGCGGTTGAGGTTGTCGGTGGACAGCAGCCACATCGTCACGACCTCGACCTCGGCCTCCTGGCACCAGCTGAGGAAGTCGGCGATCTTCTTGGCCCCGGCGCGATGCCCGTCGGCCACATCGGCGAACCCGGCCTCGCGGGCCCAGCGGCGATTGCCGTCGAGCATGATCGCGATATGCCGAGGATGACGGCCTGCCGACTGCTGGATCAGTCGGCGGCTGTAGACGCTGTATACGACGTCGGACATGAAGGACCGGAGGCTCACGTCGCCCGAGCGTACGCACCCCTGGAGTAAGGGTGTGACGCGCCACGGGGGCTGGCGAAAAACCTACGGTCCCGTAGCCTTGGCTCGGTGAGCGTGACGATCGAGCCCCCACCTGTCCCCGAGGACACTCGCCCCCGGCTGCGCGGCCATATCCACTTCTGGTCGTTCTTCGGCGCGGTCGCCGGCGCCGCCACGCTGATCAGCCTCGCCGCCTCGACGGTTTCCGGGGTGGCCGCGCTGGCGACGTCCGTGTACGGCCTCACCGTGCTGGGCGTTTTCGGCGTGAGCGCGCTGTATCACCGCAGGCTGTGGAGCCCGCGCGCGTACAAGTGGATGAAGCGCGCCGACCACTCGATGATCTTCCTCTTCATCGCCGGCACGTACACCCCGTTCACCCTGCTGGCCATGTCGAAGCCGACCGGATACATCGTCCTAGCCATCGTCTGGGGCGGCGCGGTCCTCGGCGTGGCGATGAAGATGCTGTGGCCGCACGCGCCGCGCTGGCTCGGGGTGCCGATCTACATCGCCCTCGGGTGGGTCGCGGTGTTCGTCCTGCCGGAACTGCTGAGCCATGCCGGGGTCGCGGCTTTGGTGCTGCTTTGCGTGGGCGGCCTGTTTTATACCGTGGGGGCGGTTTTTTACGCGGTGAAGTGGCCGAATCACTGGCCGGACACGTTTGGGTACCACGAGTTTTTCCACGCTTGCACGGTGTTGGCGGCGGTGTCGCATTACATCGCGATCTGGTTGGCGATGTACTCCTAGCTGGATCTGCCCTCTCAGGCCGCCTCCGAGCCGTCACGCTTCGCGGAGGCGGCCTGAGTCGTTTCCGAAACGGCGCCCGCTTCCCCGGAAAGAGGTCGTGGCGTTCAGAGCAGATCGAGCGCTGTCACGATCTCCTGGACCTCAGTGCGAGTGGCGTAGTTGGGGTGCACATCGATCCACCGGATCGTGCCCTCGGCGTCGACCAGGACGACCGTCGGCATCGGTACGCCATGGCTGCCGTCGGCATTGGCCGCAGTGAGGTCCAGGCCGAGAGCTGCCTGCGCGGCGCGAGCGCTTTCGGTGGGGGCGGTGAGCACGCCGAGCGCGGCGGCGATCTGGTTGCCGGGGTCGGAGAGCACGGCGAAGGTCAGCTCATTCTTCTCCGCCATGGACAGCGAGCCGTCTGGCTTCTGCGGGCTGATCGCGATCAGTTCGACGCCCCGTTCGGCGAGCACGGGCACGAGCTGCTCCTGGTAGGAGCGCAGCGCCACGTTGCAGTACGGGCACCACGCGCCTCGGTAGGTCACGACCACAGCGGGCCTGCCGTGCCGGGCGGATTCGAGCGTCGCCGGGTTGCCGTGAGCGTCGAGCAGCTCTCCGTCGGGCATCGCCGCACCTGCGGCGAGCACGCCCTCGGGCAAGCCGGCGGCGTCCAGTTCCGCCTGCTCGCCGCCGAAAGCCGCCAGGGCCTCGGCTGGCAGCTGACCGGCGAGGCCCTGGTGCAGGGCGGACAACCGCTCGGCGATGGTGCTGTTGATGGTGGTCACGGCAAGCCTTTCGGACGCGGGAGGTGCTTCACGGGCAGGGGCCAAACCTCAAACTGGATTGCTCTATCCAGTAGTACCGACGGCAGACTGGATAGTCAAATCCAGTTTTGGCTCACTTCCGTATCCTGCAGGGGTGAGCGAGACCGTGACCCCGGCTGCCGCGGGCGCCGGCGCGACGAAACGGACGACCCGCGGGCTCGTTACGCGTGAACGGATCGTCGCCGCCGCCGCACAGCTGATGTTCGAACGCGGCGTCGCCGGCACCAGCACTCCCGACGTCCGGGACGCGGCTGGGGTCAGCTCGTCGCAGATCTACCATTACTTCGCGGACAAGAGCGCTCTCACCCGCGCGGTGATCGAGTTCCAGACGGCCCGCATCCTGACCGGACAGCGAGTGCTCCTCTCCCGCCTGGACAGCTTCGCGGCACTGCGCGACTGGCGAGACGCGATCGTGCAGATCGAACACGACCTCGACTGCCGCGGCGGCTGCCCGCTCGGGAGCTTGACCAGCGAACTCGCTGAACACGACCCTGCCGCGCGCACCGCATTGGCGGAGGGCTTCACCCTGTGGACCGATGCGATCCGCGACGGCCTGCAGGACATGCTCGACCGGGGCGTGCTGCGCGACGACGCCGACCCGCACCGCCTGGCGTTGGCGATGATGGCCGCACTGCAGGGCGGCTTGCTCCTCGCGCAGGCCCAGCGCAGCACTGCGGCGCTGGAAGCCGGGCTGGACGCGATGATCGAACGCATCGCGTTCCACGCTGTCGCTCCCTGACGAGAGAGACAAGCACTGCGATTAACGTCGCGAGGTCCTGGCGAGTCCACCGGCGCCGACGGTCCACCACCGGCTTCCGTGCCAAGCTGATCGAGCAATGCAAAGCCACGTCGTCGCGATCCGGTTGGCGATGTACGCCTAGCGCACCGCCCGCACGAACAAGAACACCGGTTGCGCCCGCAAGATCTCTGCCAGCTTTGCGTCTTCCATCCCCGGCGTCGGCTGCGGTTCCTCGACCGCGTCGATCGCGAATCCGGCTTCCAGCAGCGACGTGAAGACCGCCGACACCGGGCGGCGGTACATCTGCCCGGTCACCGTCACGCCGCCCGGTTTCAGGCAGCGCCGCAGTTCAGCGAGCAGCGGCCCCCAGTCCGCGACGTAGTGCAGGACCAGCGACGCCACCACCACGTCCGCCGAGGTGCTCGGCACCATGGTCAGCGGCTCGTTCAGGTCCGCGGTCTCGAACCTGGCGCGAGCGCCCACGCGTTTCCTCGCGATCCTCACCGGCGAGACGCATGATCGCTGGGCGGTCGTAGTGTGCGTTCGGCCCGCTGTTCTCGGCAAAGCTCGTGTATCGCTCGGCATGATCTCCGAAGATTTTCGACACCTCGCCAAGCGTACCGAGATCAGCCGTTCAGCATTGGGGCTGCCAGGAACTGCTCCGGAACCGCGAACCCATCCACCAACGTCCGCGCATGTGGCCGCAAAGCCCCGCACAGCGCGTTAACCGCCGCGGTCACCGCCTTGGAGCGGCTCGCGGTGATCCGGCCGTGCTCAAGGAACCACGCGCGGTCTGCTTCGATCGTCGACAGTGCGTACAGGTCGCAGAGCCGCGAAAGCAGCACAGCCGCATCCGGGTCACTACAGGTGGAGACAGCGCGGGCGAAGGCGTCGAGAATCAAGCGGTCCACGTGTACGCGGCCAGCGAGCAGCACATGGTCCTGTACGGAGTTGAAGACGCCGAAAGGATCCGAAGCAGCCCGCCGGAGACGGTTGGCCACGCCGCTCAGCACATGCTCTTCACGATCCTCAAAGAGACGCTGTTGCCACTCACGGTCGAAGAGCACTGAAGCGTCATCGGACTCAGTAAGGCGTTCCAGGAACCGCCTCGCGGCCGAACGTTCCATGACGGTGTCGACCAACTGCTCGGCAACGAACCGCGCGGTCGCCAGGGGGCTGAGGTCCTCGAAATGCTCCTTGTACTGCGTCAGCAAGCCCTTCGCCACCAGCTGCAACAACACAGTGTTGTCGCCTTCGAAGGTGGTGAAGACGTCCGTGTCGGCCTTCAGGCCAGCCAGCAGGTTCTCCGCCAGATACCCGCTGCCGCCGCAGGCTTCGCGGGCCGTTTGGATGGTCGCGGTCGCGTGCCAGGTGTTCAGGGCCTTCAGGCCGGCGGCTCGGGATTCCAGTTCGCGTTGTTCTTCTTCCGGTGCATCGGCGGCGATGTCGTGCAGGGCGGCGACCAGCTCTTCCTGCGCGAAGTGCAGCGCGTAGGTCTTCGCCAAAGCTGGCAGCAGTTTCCGTTGGTGTCCCAGGTAATCGAGGATGACCACCTCGTCGCCCTCCGGGCGCTGGAACTGCCGACGCTGGTCGCCGTAGCGGATTGCCAGGGTCAGGGCTCGTTGGGTGGCGCATCCGGCACTTCCGCCGACGCTCACGCGGCCGCGGATGAGCGTGCCCAGCATGGTGAAAAACCGGCGGCCGTCGCTCTCGATCGGGCTTGTGTAGGTGCCGTCCTCGGCTACGTCGCCGAAACGGTTCAGCAGCGCTTCCCTTGGCACGCGGACCTGATCGAAGGTCAACCGTCCATTGTCGACGCCGTTCAAGCCCGCTTTTACGCCACAGTCCGCGATGGTGACGCCCGGGGCGGGAGCGCCGGAATCGTCGCGGATCGGGACCAGGAACGCGTGTACGCCACGGGATTCGCCCCCAGTCAGCAACTGTGCGAAGACCACCGCGAGTTGTCCGTCGCGGGCGGCGTTGCCGATGTATTCCTTGGTAGCGCCGGGATCCGGGCTGTGCACGACAAATTCGTGCGTGGAAGAGTCGTAAGTCGCCGTGGTGTGCAGGTGCTGGACATCCGAACCGTGGCCGTGTTCGGTCATCGCGAAGCAGCCGAGCAGGTCCAGGTTCATGATGCGGCGCAAGTACTTCTCGTGGTGCGACGAGGTGCCGAGCAGCTGCACCGCACCGCCGAACAGGCCCCACTGCACGCCGGCCTTGACCATCAGCGACAGGTCGCCGTAGCCGAGCATCTCGAACGACATCACCGAACCGCCGACGTCGCTCAGGCCGCCGTACGCGGCGTCGAAGCCGAGCGCGGGGCGGTCCGTTTCCGCGAGTTTCCGCAGCTGGTCCAGCACCTGGACGCGATGCGCCTCGACGTCGAGGCCGATCGTGTCCCGGAACTTCTCCTCGCTCATCTGGGCGCGCACGTCGCGCTTCAGCCCGGCCCAGCGTCCGTCGAGGACTGCGGTCAACGCGTCCGGATCCACTTTCGCGGGCACAGCAGGGACGTCCACGGTTCCTCCGATACAGCAGGCTGCCACCAGCCTGCCGCAGCGGAGGAAGTCCCGCAGCTCAGCCCAGGTCGGGCCCCTTCGACCGCAGGTCGTCGACCTTGGTCATCGCCTCGCGCAGCTCTGTCAGCCAGGTGTCCGCGTGGTCGCCGACCAGCCGCACCGCCCAGGCCAGCGCCTCGGACCGCGACCGCGCGACGCCGGCGTCCACGAGCGTGTCGAGGACCAGCCGTTCGGGTTGCCGCAGCCGGGTCATCACCGGCACCGACAACGTCGTGAAGTGCACCGTCGTACCGCCCAGCTTCGCGCCCCACGCTACCTTGCGCTGGTAGCGGTGCTCGGCCTGCCGGGCGATTTCGATGCGCTCGTCGCGGGTTTCCTCGCGGAACCGGCTGATCCGCCCGTCCTCCGCGGCCGCGCGGGCCGCGTCGTCGGCGTACTCGCCGGTCAGCGCGGGCAGTTCGCCCACGATCAGGATCTCTTCGCGGTCCACGGTGATTTCCGGGTCGCCGGTGAACCAGCCGTCCGGGAGCCGTCCGCCGAACCACGCCGCCGCGTCGTCCGCCGACGGCGCCTCGGCCTGCTGCCAGCCCCGGCCTTTCCAACCTCGCCCCATGACGTCCACCATCCTTGATTACATGATTACGTCACTACTGAAGCTACGCCGATTCCACCCAGGTGGGTACCGCGTTCACCAGGGGCGGAATTCGTCAGAGCTGGGCGATGAGCTGGTCCGCCGCGGTCACCGGGCGTTCGCAGACGTAGCCGCGGCACACGTACGCCGCCGCCTCTCCGTCGACCAGCGGCCGGTCGGCCAGCAGCGGGACGCCGGACGTGTCCGGCTCGCCACCGAGCACGATCCCGCCGCCGTGGATGTGTTGCGCGGCGGCAGTGACCAACTGCGCCCGGTCCGCGCCGACGACCGCGACCTGCACCGGTCCGGACTGCGCCGCCTCCGCCACGGACAACCAGTGCCCGGCGAAGCGCGGCACCCGCGCGGCGAGCAGGCCGACGCGCCGCAACGCGAGTTCAGCAGCATCGCGGTATCGCGCCGCCTGGTCCGGCCCGGCCAGCGCGGACGCGGTGAGCAGCGCGCCGGCCAGCGCCGAGGCACCGGACGGGCTCGCGTTGTCCGTCGGATCGGACGGACGCTGCACGAGGACTTCCGCGTCGTCGGCGGTGTCGTGATACGCACCCGGCGCGGAGTCCGACGCGAAATGCGCCAGGGCGACGTCGAGCAGCCGGGTCGCTTCGGTGAGCCAGCGGGGTTCGCCGGTGGCCTGGTGGAGGGCGAGAAGGCCGTCGGCGAGGCAGGCGTAATCCTCCAGCACCCCGACCGGAGTCCCGACCACGCCGTCCCGCGAGCTGCGACGGAGGCGTCCGTCCACGAGGTGCAGGTCCAGCAGGAGCGACGCCGCGTCGCGAGCCAGCTCGATCCACTGTGGACGTTCCAGCGCGACGCCCGCTTCGGCCAGCGCGGAAATCGCGAGGCCGTTCCACGCCGCGACTACCTTGTCGTCCCGTCCTGGCTGCGGACGCTCCGCCCGCGCTTCGAGCAACGCTTGCCGGACGCGCTCGAATCGGTCGAAATCTTCCGGATCTGTCCGCAGTTGAAGAGTCGACGCGCCTTCTTCGAACGTACCGTCTTCGGTGACGCTGAAAAGCTCAGCCGCCCACGGACCGTCCTCGCCGAGTACCTCGTTGAGCTGCGCGGGAGTCCACACGTAGGTCAATCCCTCGACGCCTTCGGTGTCCGCATCGAGCGACGCCGCGAAACCTCCTTGCGGCGTAAGCAGATCGCGCTCGAGGAACCGGACGATCCCTTCCGCCACCCGCCGCGCCGACTCCGACCCGCGGCGCGCCAGATGCGCGTACACTCGGAGCAGCAAAGCGTTGTCATACAACATTTTCTCGAAGTGGGGAACGATCCACTCCGCGTCCACGGAGTAGCGCGCGAACCCGCCGCCCAACTGGTCGTGGATCCCGCCGCGAGCCATCGCGTCCGCTGCCGACTCGGCAAGTTCGCGAGCCTGCGCCGAGCCCGTGCGCTCGTGGTGGCGCACCAGGAACTCCAGCACCATCGACGGCGGAAACTTCGGCGCGCCACCGAAACCGCCGTGCACGGAGTCTGCCTTCTGCGCAAGTTTCGCGACCGCCTGGGCCAATGCCTCGGCGTCGACGGCCGATTCCTTCAGCGGACCGCTCTGCTCAGCAAGATGCCCGACGATCTGTTTCGCGCCCTCGCGCAGGTCGTCCGGCCGCTCCTCCCACGCCTCGGCGACTGCCACCAGCAGCTGCGTGAACGACGGAATCCCCGGTCGCGGCGCGGGCGGATAGTAAGTGCCGCAATGGAATGGCTCGCCCTCGGGCGTGAGGAAACAGGTCATCGGCCAGCCGCCCTGACCGGTCATGGCCTGCGTGGCGGCCATGTAGACGGCGTCGATGTCCGGCCGCTCCTCGCGGTCGACCTTGATGTTGACGAAATGCGCGTTCATCAGCGTCGCGGTGCCCTCGTGCTCGAAGGACTCGTGCGCCATGACGTGACACCAGTGGCAGGCGGCGTACCCGACGGACAGCAGAATCGGCACCCCGCGACGGCGCGCCTCAGCCAGCGCTTCCGGGCCCCACTCCCACCAATCGACCGGATTCCCGGCGTGCTGCAGGAGATACGGGGACGTCGCGTCGGCGAGGCGGTTCGACATGGTGCCGAGTGTGCCTCATGCCGCACGAGACCCCTCCCCGCGGCACCGGTACTTTCCAACTTGGAAAGTACTTGCTACCTTGACATGCGCTGGACAGGGGGGCTCGTCATGGACAGGACCGCGGCCGAGCAGGCGTTGCACACTGCTGAATCAGCGTCGTCGAAGGTGCTCGCGCAAGGCCGGTGGCATCCGAAAGCGTTGCTGGCGCTCGGCGTGCTCGAAGCGGTCATCCTGCTGACCGGCGGCCTCGCGAGCGTGGGGATGCTGCTCATGCCGGGCAGCCTGGCCCCGCTTTTCGTGTTCATCATCTACTCGGCGACCCGTCCAGTGGTCGGCCGTCGCCAGCGTGCGCAGTACGCGATCCTCGGCGCAAGCGTCGGTTTGGTCATCGCGATCGCGGTCCCGCTCGGACAGGTCAGCTTCGCCGGAAACCCGGCCTGGTGGGTGCCCGCCGCGCTGTTCAGCGGGATCCCGTTCACGCTGGCCGCCTGGCTCGAAACGCGTGGCCGTCGATGAATCACCCCAGGCTGACGCTCGATCCGGTGATCCACTCGCCGATCCGGTTCTCCATCACCGCGAGCCTCGCGGCGGTCGACGAAGCCGATTTCAGATCGGTCCGAGACGCGGTGGAAATCTCCGATTCGGTGCTGTCCAAGCAGATCTCGACGCTCGAGGCGGCGGGGTACGTCGCGGTGCGCAAGATCTTCGTCGGCAAACGGCCGCGCACCTACCTTTCGCTGACTCCGCAAGGCCGAAAAGCGTGGAACATCCACGTTCGCGCCCTTCGGGAGATTGCCGGTTGAAGAACCGAGCATTCGCGGAGAAGTCCGATGAATGCGACGATCGACCTTTGTCGCGCGGCACGAAGATCGCTAGAGTCCGCTCCCATGAAGCGATTCCCCCGCGCAGGCTCAATACTCCCCGTCGCCGCGATCGCATTCATCGGATGTCTCGGTTTGTCCGGTTGCAGTGTCCACGCGGCATCCGCGGCCCCGAACTGGATCACCTTCGCCAACGGCCGCCTCGCTTACGGCACCGACGCGCAGGGCAACCGGATCCCCGACTTCTCCCGCGTCGGCTACCGCAACGGCGATGCCCCGCCTGAGCTGCCAGTCGCGGCGACCGTCGGACCGCAGCCGTCCGGCGACGACACCGCGCGTATTCAGCAGGCCATCAACCAGGTCGCGAGCAGCGGCAAGCCCGGCGCGGTCCAGCTGGCGGCCGGCGATTACCGGCTCGAAGGCACTCTGCAGATCGGCACCAGCAACGTCGAACTGCGCGGCGCGGGCAGCGGAGCGAACGGGACCAAGCTGGTCGCGGCAGGAAAACTGCACACGCTGGTCACGATCGCTGGCACCGGTTCGCGCACCTCGGCCGGTTCGGCGGTTCCGGTCACCAGCGACTACGTCCCGGTCGGCGCGGAGCAGCTGGACGTAAGCGATGCCTCGTCCCTGCACGTCGGCGACCACGTCATCGTGCAGCGCCCGCAGGAACAGGCGTGGATTCACGCGATCGGCATGGACCAAATCCCGCCGCGGCCGGACGGCACTCCGAGCAAGCAGTGGACACCGAACGCCGGGCTGCAGTTTGACCGGACAATCACCGCTGTCAACGGCAAAACCGTCAAGTTCGACGTGCCTCTGACCAACGCGCTGGAAAGCCAGTACACCCACGCCACGGTGACCCGGTACTCGTATCCCGGCCGGATCAGCGGTTCCGGCCTCGCGCACCTGTCCGCCGACGGCGCCGAGTTCGAGCAGGATCCCGGCTGGCACCACGACGGTTTCTTCAAGTCCCAGCTGGTATCCGTGGATACCGCACAGGACAGCTGGATCGACGACGTGGTCGCGGATCATTTCGGTTCAGCCTTCGGGATCGGGCAGAACGCGCTTCGGGTCAGCCTGCTGCGCACCTCGTCCCTCGACGAGTCCGTTCCGCAGGACATCCACGACCAGCCGGCCGCCTACACGATCAGCGGCCAGGAAACCCTGGTGCGGCAATGCACCGTCACCGGCAGCAACCTGCACGCCTGGGTCACGCAGGCCAGGGTGCCCGGCCCCAACGTGGTCAGCCGCTGCACCGCGACCAACACCGGCTCCCGAATCCTCGACGCCGGCCCGCACCAGCGCTGGGCCAGCGGGACGCTTTACGACGACGTCACGATGAGCCCGCCGTCGGGACATCTCCAGCTGTCCGACCGGCAGTGGATGGGCAGCGGCCAAGGCTGGGCGGGCGCGAATTCGGTGCTGTGGAACTGCGGTGTCGGCTCGTATCTCGTGGAGAATCCGCCAACTGCGCACAACTGGGCGCTCGGGTGCACCGGAACGCAGAGCAAGCCGCAGCCGGGCCACCGGAGCGGCGAGATCAGGTCGGCAGGCAAGCATCTGCCGCCGGAAAGCCTTTACGACGAGCAACTGGCGGAACGGCGCTGACACAGGCTGCCGCCACTCCTCTGGTGTCTGCCACTTAAGACGTTCGAGTGAAGCTTGCTGTTGACGGCAGGACAGTCGTCCTGCTCAAGTCCACAATCCGCGAACTCGGCTGCGATTTGCAGTTCGCATTTGCAGACAGGCTTAATCGCGGCGACTACAGTAACTATCCGGTGTCAGAGGGTGACCACAGGTCTGGGCCCGGCGGACCCGGAACGATCTACGCAAGGGGAGGCGTACATCGTGGCCGACAGTCAGCAGTCCCATCTGCCTCCGGCGCGGAGGTATGGCGGCGAGTCGATCGAGACGATGGCGATCGCGCCGTTGCTGGGCGACGGGTACGCGTACGATGAAAAGACACTGCGAGAACTCGAGGAGATCTACAAGAATCTCGCCGAGAAATACCATTTTGACCGACTCTACGCGCGCGTTGTCGAGCAAACTCAGCCGCCTGCGGGCGATTTTTCCAGCACCGACAACGCGACCGTGTTCCAAAGATCCGGACTAGCACTGCAAGCCTCGCTGCGACAGTGCGAGCAGTACTGCCGCGACCAGGTGGCGAAATACCACAAAGCGCTCGGCAAATACACGGCCGCCGAGGACGCGCACTCGGCCGAACTCGGAAAATCCGGGGGAAGTCTGTGAGACGCGCCCTCGCACTCATGACAATCGCCCTGTGCGCCGCCGGCTGCACGAGCACTGCCCCTGGCCAGCCCGTCCCGGCCGCGCGCGCCGGCAATTCGCCGACCCCGAGCAGTGCCGCGGCCGAGGAGGTTCCCGGCCCTGGCGTGCCGAAGGTGCCGAGCCCCCTCGACATCACGCGGTTCAAGCAGAATCCCTGTGAAACCCTGACCTCAGCGCAAATCTCGGTCCTCCTCGGCGACCGCCCGCGGATCCACCCAGACCCGCACGGCCCGGTCGGACCGGCCTGCGGCTGGTTCGCCCAGGCAATCATCGCGGTCTTGTACCCCAACATCAACAAACTGGGCTTGACGTCGGTCTATCGCGCCAAGGGCGGCGCTTACCCGTTCTTCCTTCCCCTCGCGCCCATCGACGGGTATCCCGTCGTCGCCTACGGGGAAGACGATCCCCGCGCGAGCCGCGGCGAATGCGACGTCGCGATGGGGACCAGCGACCGCGAAACGGTAGTCGTGTCGATCACCCAGTCGGCCGCGCACAAAGGAGAGAAGGATCCGTGCGAATCCGCCCGCGACGTGGCGGAAAAAGTACTCGGCAATCTGCGAGGAGGACGCTGATGGCCGGTCGATCGTTGACCCCCGCGGAGATCTACCACCTCATCACCGAAGGGCCGGGACCGGAATCACTGGGGAACACCCAGCAAGCCGCGAAGGAACTCAGCGAGCGGCTGTTGGATCGCGCCGACGAAATCGCCAGTCTCGTGGAGAAGGTGCGCGCCGGTTGGCAGGGCGCTTCCGCGGAAGAAGCCGCGAATTCGGCCGCCCCGCTGCTGGCCGCCTCAGTGGATCACAGCGCGAACCTGGTGTTCGCCCAGAACGCGGCGGACGGGCAATTGTCGGCCTTCCAGGCCATCAAGAACACGGTTCGACCAGTCGGCGACCGGCCGGAAATCACCGCACAGGACGTCTACGACTCGCTCAACGGGAGGCCTGGTTACTTCGGCAAACTCGACCAGTGGCAGGCCGACGCCCAGCACAACGTCGACGCCTACACCGGCTATCACTCGACGACGGGGACGAACTCCGATCGGATTCCGGCGCGCTACGCGGAGTTGAACGACACCGGCGCGTCCGTCGAACTCGCCAGCACCAGCATCAGCGCGCCGCCGAAGCCGGTCGAGGGTCCCGGCGGGCCGAGCGGCAAACCGCCCGACAGCCACCGTCCTGACGCGATCGAGCCGCCTCCTGGCGCAGACGTTCCGAAACCGCGTGCGCCGATGCCCGAGCCGAGCAGCGATCACCCAATGAATCACCCAAGCAGCGGCGAACTTGACGCGACGAAAAGCAGACCCCAGACAGCCCCTTCCGAAGCGACCCCAGCGCCGGGTACGACTCGGATCAGTTCCTTCACTCCCAGCTCAGCCGCATTGCCACCTGGTTATCAATTCGGTCCCTCGGGCCAGTCGATCAACCCTCTCGGCACCAGCGGATTCGATCCTGAACCAGGAACCGGAGGCAGCACAAACCAGGGATTCGGCGCGGGAAACCGAATCGGCGCCCGCGCACCCGACGAATCGGTACCGGCGCGCGGCAGCACCGCCGGGACCCCAGGCACAGCAGGAAAATCAGGGAAACCCGGCACCATGCTCGGCAGCGGAATACCCGGCAAAAACAGAGAAGAAGACAAGGAGAAAACCGCCCCGCCCTACCTCCGAGAAACCGACCCGGACGTATTCGGCACGAGCGACCTCAAACCGACGCCTCCGGTGATCGGGGACCGGCCGGCCGACTAGGCCGTCGGGAGGAATCAGCGGTGCGCGCGACCGAGCTGTCCCTCGACGCCCTTCTCGGCGCGCTCCGGGACGCCGGATTCGACGAGCCGCATCCGGTGTTCTCCGGCCGTCTCCGGTTCACACCGGAGGAGCAACGGCTCGACGAGGCCATCCGCAACGAGCTGGCTTGGCTGGGCTTGCTCGAACACGGCCGGTTCGCCGACGAATTCGAAGACGTGCTGTACGCGCTCGGCCGCGCCGACACCGAGTACGTCGCCCACGTCGAGAACCAGGACACTCGCTACGGCGTGCTGGTCGCCGTCCGGGGCCGGACCGGCGTGAAGGCGTTGTGCTCCGGCGACCGGGTGCGGCTGAAGGTGCTCGACGGAACCCGCACGCCGGCCGGTGCGCTGGTCGCGAGCCTGCCGCGGTACCGGCCGGCCCAGCTGAGCGCCTTCTCCCTGCCTCAGGAGGACTTCCAGGCGGAGCTTTCCGACGACCGCGGCACCGCCGCCCGCGCGGTCGACGCGCTGTTCCAGCAGACCTGGTTCGGCGTCGGCGAGATGACCGTCGCGGTGCGCGAACCGGCCCGGCCAGGGCGCGCTGAAGCCGGGCCGCTGAGCTACCTCGACCTCACCGACGGCCGCGTCGCGTTCGAGGTGTCCGGGCCCGAGGAAAACCGGTACATCACGGTGCTGCCCGGCGAGGACAGCCTGCTCACGGGCAAGATCGCCGCCCTCCGCGACGGGCTGGCCGGTTAGCTCCGGCCCGCCGCCGGAGGTCAGTCGCTCTTCTTGGCCGCCGCAGCGTCCGGCTCCTTCTCCGCAGCCGGTGCTTCCGGCTCCGCTTCGGCCTGCTCAGCCTCAGCGGTTGCCTCAGTCTCCGAAGCGGCCTCTTCCTTGTCGAAGCTCTGCGGCACCTTCTTCAGGTGCTTGCTCATCGACCGGACCAGGAAGACGACCGCGACCAGGAACAGGATCAGCACCAGCAGGCCGACCGGCGAGGACTTGCCGAAGTCCTCGCCCTGGCCGCCGTTGTCCCCGCTGTCCGGCTGCTGGGCCAGTACCAGCGCCGACGCGGTGAGCGGGACGACCGCGACGGCCGGCACACCGAAACTCATGGGCTCACCTTCTCCTTGATGCCTGCGAACAGATCGTCCTCCGGCAGCGTGCTGTCCACCAGGGAGCGGTTCAGCTCGTACTCCTCAGTGGGCCACACCTCGCGCTGGATCTCCAGCGGAACGGCGAACCAGCGGCTGGTCGGGTCGATCTGCGTGGCGTGCGCCTTCAGCGCCTCGTCGCGCACCTCGAAGTATTCCCCGCACTCGATCCGGGTCGTCACCCGCTCCATGATGTCGGCGCGGTCCGGGTCCCAGGACTTGAGCCACTCCTCGTACGGCGACTCCAGGCCGGCCTCCTTGAGCGCGGTGTCGAACGCCACCATCCTGGCCTTGGAGAACCCGTGCATGTAGTACAGCTTGAGCGGCTGCCACGGCTCGCCCGCCTCCGGGAACCGCTCCGGGTCGCCCGCCGCGTCGAAGGCCGCCATCGACACCTCGTGCGTGCGGATGTGGTCCGGGTGCGGATAGCCGCCGTTCTCGTCGTACGTCGTGATGACGTGCGGACGGAACTCCCGGATCACGCGCACCAGTGCCTCGGTGGACTCCTCCAGCGGGATGACCGCGAACGAGCCTTCCGGCACCGGCGGCATCGGGTCGCCCTCGGGCAGCCCGGAGTCGATGAAGCCCAGCCAGCGGTGGCTCACGCCGAGGATCTTCGCCGCGCGCGCCATCTCCTCGCGGCGGATCTCGGTCATGTTCGCCAGCACGTCCGGCCGGTCCATCGCCGGGTTGAGAATGCTGCCCGCCTCGCCCCCGGTGCAGGTCACGACCATGACCTCGTGCCCGTCGGCGACGTATTTGGCCATGGTGGCGGCGCCCTTGCTCGACTCGTCGTCGGGATGGGCGTGCACCGCCATCAGGCGCAGTCGCTGCTTGCGGTCTTCTGTTGTCAGCTCGTCGGCTCCCACCATGGTCCGAACGGCCCTTTCCTGTCCTGTTATTCCGTGACACCTGGTTGCGCCGCGGTAAACCGCCCCGGCTCCGCGCTGCCGGAACGGATCGCGGATACTCGACCAGGGTGGTGCCCCGGACCGGCCGCACTGCCTATTGTCCCCAGGGGTACGACAAGTTTGACCGGAGGCCCGGATTTGCAGAGCGGGGAGACCGTGACCGCCGAGGGCGACGCCGTTGCGGCGCGGCCCGCGGACCGGTACGGCACCGCGGGCAAGGGCAAGCCGTCGAAGCGCTGGCGGAGGTGGCTTTTCGTGGCCGTCGCGCTGGTCGTGAGCGGCGCGATCGGCTGGATCTACTACCTCAATCTCGGCAGCACCCCGATCGACGCGGAGCGCATCGGCTTCAAAGAGCTGCCGAACGACGCGATGGAAGTCACCATCAACGTCACGCGGGACGACGACAGGAAGCCCGGCGTGTGCGTCGTCCGGGTGCGCGACAAATCCGGCGCGGAAAGCGGCCGCCGGGAGGTGCTGGTCCCCGCCGGGGCCGGCCACAGCAGGGTGAGCACAGTGGTGAAGAGCATCGGAGCCCCGGTGACCTCAGACGTGTTCGGCTGCTCGTATTCCATACCACGCTATCTGTCAACCCCGTAGCGGCCAACGGAGTGAAATGCGCGGCGAGCGTCCGCGCGGCGTGAAATGGACCGGCGTCGACCTGTCCTGCCGTGATACGCTCGTACACCAGCACGGCCCCCGACGGGCCGTGTTTTTCCTTTATCTCAGCCGCGTGCGTTACGCGGTGGCCGGCTTGTACACCCAAGCCTGGCAGGCCCTACGAGGAGATGGTGACCGTGAGCGACACCAAGGTGACCTGGCTGACCCAGGATGCCTACGACAGGCTCAAGCACGAGCTCGACGAAATGATCGAGAATCGTCCGGTCATCGCCGCCCGCATCAACGACAGCCGCGAAGAGGGCGACCTCAAGGAGAACGGCGGCTACCACGCGGCCCGCGAAGAGCAGGGCCAGGCCGAAGCCCGGATCCGGCACCTCCAGGAGTTGCTGCGCAACGCGAAGGTCGGCGAGGCTCCGGACGACGACGGCACGGCGGGCCCCGGCAAGGTGCTCACCGTCAAGTACGACGGGGACGACGAGGAGGAGAAGTTCCTGCTCGCCACCCGCGAGGAAGGCGCCGAGGGCGCGCTCGACGTGTACTCCCCCGAATCGCCGCTCGGCAAGGCGCTGCTCGGCGCCAAGGAGGGCGAGTCCCGCGAGTACGAGCTGCCGAACGGCAAGACCATGAAGGTCACCCTGGTCAAGGCGGTGCCCTACAGCGAGTCCTGACTCGTTTCCGCCGAACGCGCGCCCGCCCGGATTTCCGTGGCCCGGCGCGCGTTCGGCGGTCTAGCGTGTCTTTCAGCAAAACCACTGGAGGACACCGATGAACACCCGACCGCTCTGCCTGACCTGCGGGACGCAGTACGCCGCCCCGCGCGCGGACTGCCCGATCTGCGAGGACGAGCGCCAATACGTCCCGCCGGGCGGGCAGCAGTGGACTGACCTGGCGACGCTCCGCGCGGACACTGGCCTCAAACCTCGGGTCGAGGAGCAGGGGCCGGGTCTCATCGGCGTCGGCTCGGATCCGCGGTTCGCGATCGGCCAGCGCGCGCTGCTGGTCCGCGCGGCGAGCGGCAACTTCCTCTGGGACTGTTCCGCTTACCTCGACGACGAGCTGATCGGCAAGATCACCGAACTCGGCGGCATCACCGGCATCGCGATCAGCCATCCGCACTACTACACGACGATGGTCGAATGGGCGCACGCCTTCGATGTCCCGGTCTACCTGCACGAGAACGACCAGCAGTGGATCGGCCGCCCGGACCCGTCGATCCAGCTGTGGACCGGCACGACGCTCGACGTCTCGCCGGATCTCCAGCTGATCAACCTCGGCGTGCACTTCCCCGGCGGCACCGTGATGCACTGGCCGGACGGCGAGGAAGGCCGCGGCGCGCTGCTGACCGGCGACATCGTGCAGGTCATTCCGGACCGTACGCACGTCGCTTTCATGTACAGCTACCCGAACCTCGTCCCGGAGCGGCCGAGCGTCGTACGGCACGCCGCGGAACTGTTGGAGCCGTACGCATTCGACGCGCTCTACGGCGCGTGGTGGGACGCCATCGTGCGTACAGACGCCCATAACGTCGTACAGCGCTCCGCGAAGCGCTATCTCACGTACGTGTCCTAGCCGTTCGTTCGAGCAACGGCCGCACTCGCGGCGGCACTGGTGTCGACAGTGCGATCGAAGTCGACGTACGCAAGACATCCGGCACGCCGACCACTTCGTCGATGACGCGTTGCAGATCGTCGTTATCTCGCGCGACAAGGCGTACGAAGAGGTCGCCTTGTCCGGTGGTGGCGTGTACTTCGCACACTTCGTCGATCGCAGCCAGTGCCTCCGCGACGCCGGCGCGTTTGCCCTGCGCGATTTCCAGCACGGCGAACGCGGTGAGGCTGTACCCCATCGCGGCCAGATCGAGTTCGGGCGGGAAGCCGCCGAGGATGCCGCGTTCGGTCAGCCGGTCCAGCCGCGCCTGCACGGTGCCGCGCGCGACGCCGAGCCGGCGCGCGCATTCGAGCACGCCGAGGCGCGGCGAGTCGGTGAGCAACAGCAGCAGCCGCGCGTCGAGCGAGTCAAGCACCGGTTTTCTCCCTGCACAGGTTGTCCAAGATGACCGAGCTTCTCCAGGATAAGCTGAACACATTGTCCAGCTGAAACGGAAACCGTTGCGCAGCTTGCCGGGCGCAACTCATGCTCAATGCATGACCTCCACGATGGATCCGCACGGCGCACTCGACGACGTCAGCTATGACCAGCTCCGCCAGCTCGTCGGACTGGTGGACCACGACGCCTCGACCGACCCGTTCCCGGTCAAGGCCCTCGACGCGGTGGTGTTCATCGCCGGCAACGCGACCCAGACCGCGTGGTTCTACCAGGTCGCGTTCGGCATGCAGCTGGTCGCGTACTCCGGCCCCGAAACGGGCCAGCTCGACCACAAGGCCTTCGTGCTCAAGTCCGGTTCCGGGCGCTTCGTGATCACCGGCGGCGTGAAGCCGGACTCCCCGCTGCTCGACCACCACCGCCGCCACGGCGACGGCGTGATCGACCTCGCGCTGGAGACCACCGACGTCGACAAGTGCATCGAGCACGCCCGCAAGGAGGGCGCGACGATCCTCGAGGAGCCGCACGACGTCTCCGACGAGCACGGCACGATCCGCCGCGCGGCCATCGCGACCTACGGCGAGACCCGGCACACGCTGATCGACCGGTCCCGCTACAACGGCGTCTACCTGCCCGGCTACGAGCCGCGCGAGGGCACCGTCAAGCGGCCCGAGGGCGCGCCGAAGCGGCTGTTCCAGGCGGTCGACCACTGCGTCGGCAACGTCGAACTCGGCAAGATGGACTACTGGGTCGACTGGTACCACCGCGTCATGGGCTTCGTGAACATGGCGGAGTTCGTCGGCGACGACATCGCCACCGACTACTCGGCGCTGATGAGCAAGGTGGTGTCGAACGGCAACCACCGGGTCAAGTTCCCGCTCAACGAGCCGGCGATCGCGAAGAAGAAGTCGCAGATCGACGAGTACCTCGAGTTCTACGAGGGCGCCGGCTGCCAGCACATCGCGTTGGCCACCAACGACATCATCGCCACCATCACCGCGATGCGCGAAGCGGGCGTCGAGTTCCTCGACACCCCGGACTCGTACTACGACGACCCCGAGCTGCGCGCCCGGATCGGCAAGGTGCGCGTGCCGATCGAAACGCTGAAGGAGCACCGGATCCTGGTCGACCGCGACGAGGACGGCTACCTGCTGCAGGTCTTCACCAAGCCGATCGGCGACCGGCCGACCGTGTTCTACGAGCTCATCGAGCGGCACGGTTCGCTCGGCTTCGGCAAGGGCAACTTCAAGGCCCTGTTCGAGGCCATCGAACGGGAGCAGGAGCGCCGCGGCAATCTCTGACCCGCTCCCTCCCTTCCCCGGCCCGTCCGCGAGTTTCGCGGACGGGCCGGTTTTATTACGGCGCGCTACCAGAAGTTCGCGTACAGTAGTCATCAACACATGGGGAACGGCGTCGCGCGGACAAATCGGAACCGCGCGGAACCGACGGGGTCGCGCGTCCGTCATTCTGGAGAAGTCACCGTGGAGAAGGGGGCCCGATGCCCGACAGCATCGACGCCAGCGAGCAGATGGTCGAGGGCTGGACGAAGCAGCTCCAGCAGACCGCTGCCCGCTATCAGGCGATGGCCGAGCGCATGCAAGGCCAAACCGTCACCGAGCGGTCGAAGGACGGTGCGGTCGAGGTCACCGTAGACGCCAAGGGGTTGCTGAAGAACCTGGTGCTCGCGGACTCCGCGGCAGGCAAGAAGATGGCCGACGTCTCCGCCGAGGTGATGCGGCTCGTGCAGCGCGCGCAGGCCCGGATCCCCGAACTGTTGCAGCAGGCCGCGGCGGAAACCGTCGGCGGCGACCAGACCACGGAAACGCTGGTGGCCGACGCGCAGCGGACGTTCCCCGCGCCGCCCGCCGAGGAAGACGGCCAGCCCGAACCGGACCGGGTGCGCCGGTTCCTTCCGGAGGACGCCGAAGAACCAGGCTCCGCCCCGCCGGCACCTCCGCGCTCGGCAGCCCCGCCGCCACCTCCTCAACCGCCTCAGCAGCAACGCCGCCGCCGGAGCTCGTCGGACGATGACGACGACTTCGGCGGATCGATCCTGTCCTGACTCGAAGCCGTTCCAGGGGGAAGAAAAACCATGGCACCCAGGGGTTATGAGATCGGCGGCGATCTCGAGGCGCACGCCCGTCAGCTCGACGGGATCGCGGACGGGCTGAAGCAGGCTGTCGACGCCGCGAACCAGGTCAGCATGCCCACGGACGCGTACGGCATTCTCTGCCAGCCGTTCCGGATGATGCTCGACCCGGTCGAGAACTACGGGATCAACGCGCTGGAGAACACCGTCACGGCGATGGACGCGCAGGCGCAGAAGGTGCGCGACGCGGCGAAGGCGTACGACAGCTACGAAGGCGAAGCCGCCGGTTCGATGAAGGCGAGCGACTGATGCCCGACGCCAATCCGCTGGTCGCACAGTCCAAAAAGGACGGCGACGGGCCGGGGCCCTTCACCGAGGGCAACGGCGACTACGGCTACGCCACCGGCATCAACATCGCCGAATCGGCGACGGACGCGTTCAAGGGAATCGCGGACGGCGACTGGGTTTCCGGCGGCCTCGGCGTGGCGAGCCTGGCCGGCGAGATCGCGGGCGCGGCGATCGACCCGTTCGGCTACCTGATGTCGTCGGTGGCGTCGTTCCTGATGGAGCACGTGCAGCCGCTGAAGGACATGCTGGACTCGGTCGCGGGCAACCCGCCGGTGATCCAGTCCTATGCCGACACCTGGGGCAACGTCGCGAAATCGTTGCAGGAACGGCAGAAAGACCTCGAGAACGCGGTCAAGACCGGCACCGCGGAGTGGAAGGGCGACGGCGCGGACGCCTACCGGAAGTCCGCGGCGGAAGCGGCCGACGCGATCGGCGGCGCGGCGACGGTCGCGAGCGCCATCGGCACCGTCACGATGATCATGGGCCAGGTCGTCGCCTTCGTGCGCGGCCTGGTGCGGCAGCTCATCGCGGACCTGGTGGGCAAGCTGATCTCCTGGGTCATGGAGGAGGTGTTCTCGCTCGGGTTCGGGACGCCGCTGGTGGTCGCGCAGGCCGTCACGGCGATCTCCAAATGGGGCGAGAAGATCAGCGAACTGCTGACGAAGCTGTGCGAGACGATGCGCCGCGTCTCGCCGCTGCTCGGCAAGCTCGCCGAGGTTTTCACGAAGATCATCAAGGTGCTGGGCAAGCTGGCGGGCAAGGTCACCGGCCTCGACGTGATCAGCACGAAGAACATCAAGGCGGGCGGCTTTTTCCATCGCGGCGGCTCCGGCGGGGGCGGGGCGGGCGGCTCCGGCGGCGGTCATCACGGCGGATCCGGCGAAGGCGACGCGGATCCCGGCTCGCCGTCCGGGTCCCGCCGTTCGAACGGGTCGGATGGTGCTGACGGCGACGGCCCGAACAGCAGCCACAACAGTTCGGACGGCTCCGACGCGCCTGGCGACCACTCGGGCGATTCCAGCAGCCACAACGGATCCGACAGTCCGAGCAGCGACAGTCCGTCTTCGCCGGGCGGTTCGCATTCCTCGTCGCCGGACGGCACCGGACCGTCCACAATCGACACTGCGACGTCGTCGACCCGGCGTGGTTCCGACAGCACTGGCGGCAGCCACCCCGACTCCAGCCCGTCGACGCTCGCCGGTGATTCGAGCCCGACGTCTCGCGGCGGCGGAGACAGCCCCGCGGACAGTTCCTACTCGCCGCAAAGCTCTGCGCACAGTGACGGGCCGTCCTCGGTCAGCGCGCCGCCCAGCACTCCGCATTCCAGCGGGGCTCCGCATTCCGGCGGGTCGCCGTCGTCGGGCGGCGGCTCGCATTCCGGCGGCGGCGAGCCGAGCCCGCATCGTTCGAGCAGCAGCGACTCGACGTCGGCGAGCGGGTACGCCCCGCCTCGCGCGGACGCTCCCGCTCCGCAATCCGCTCCCCCGCAACACCTTCGGTCGAATGACGGGGGCGGTTCCTCGCCGAACCAGAGTCCGGCTGGCGGCGGAGTTCCGCAGCAGGGCGGTGGCGGCAGCCCGACCAGCGCCCCGGCCGGTGGCGGCAGCCCGGCTCCTCGGCCCAGCGGCAGTGGCTGGACCGGGACGCCGGGGACGCGCGCTCCCGAGGTGGCACCGAACCGGGTTCCGGACAGCGGTCCCTCGGGTCGGCGGCCGAGCGGCGGTCCGAGCCCTTCGGACAGCGGCGGGCCGAGCCGTACGCCGGATCGTTCCGGGCCTGGGCCGCAGCGTCCCAGTGACGGTGGTTCTTCGCCGCAGCGTCCTTCGGAGGGCGGTTCGACTCCGCAGCGGCCTTCCGACGGTGGCTCGTCTCCGCAGCGCACTGGCGACTCCACGCAGCGGCCTTCCGAGGGCGGCGGGGGTTCTTCGCCGCAGCGTCCGTCGGATTCGTCGAGCGGCGGCCCGCAGCGTCCCGGCGACGGCGGCGAGGCCGGACAGCCCAAACGCCCTGGTACCGAGCCAGGTCTCGGCCGTTCGGAGCCCGCACCGACGTCCGGCGGCGGATCGCCCTCATCGGCGAACCGCGGGTCCGGCGACGGCTCCGCACCCCCGGCCGCGGCCGCGGTCGCGACCGGTCCGGTAGGAGGCCAGCGCGGCCCGGAGGCAGGCGGCGGCGCGCGGCGTCCGGACGGCTCCCCCGAACCCGTCGCACGTGGTGGTGCGCGTACCGACGCACCGGCCAAACCTGGTGACGCCAACAGTCCGCAACGGACGGGGAAGGAATCCCCGGCGCAGAACGGCAAACCGAACGCCGACGAGTCCGGGAAGCCGAAGGACGGCGACAAGCCGGGCAAACCCGAGAACGCCGAGCCGAACAAGAAGCCGGGGCAGCACGAGGACGCGGAAAGCAAGCCGGGCAACGACAAGTCCGAGCCTAAGCCGGACCACGACGCGTCCGGGCCCAAGCCGGAGCAGCACGACCCGAAGCACCCCGACTCGGACGGGTCGAACCACCACGACAACCCGGACCACGACGGCACTCCGCCGCACCACGACGAGCCGCTGTCGCCGGACGAGGTCAACCACCGGCACGCCGAGGACACCCCGGCGGGCAGCTCGTACCACCGCGACGATCCGGAGCTCGGCGACCTGCCGCACCGCGTCCAGCCGGACCCGGACGGGCGGTACACGGTGGACGTGCACGTCACGGCGGACGGCCACGCCCGCATCGGCGACCGGCTGTACACGCCGGAGGAGTTCGCCGACATCCTGCGGCGCAACGGAAACTACGACGGCGGGCCGATCCGGCTGATCGGCTGCGACGCGGGGTCGAACGACTTCGCGCACCGGCTCTCGCGCGACCTCGACACCGAGGTGATGGCGCCGAGCAAGCCGGCGTGGACCGACTCGAACGGCCACGTCTTCTCCTCCGACTACGAAATCGGCCCCGACGGACGGATGCGGCCGCGGATCCCGCCGGACGGCGAATGGTCGGTGCACCGTCCCGACGGCACGGCACACCGCGTCGGCGACGACGGTTTCGCTCCGGACGGCAAGCACCACGACCCGCACGGCGTCGACGCCGACAGCTCCCGCCACCGCGGCGAAGACGGGGACGACGACGGCCTCGACTGGCGCGACCGACCCGGCCCCGACGGCCGCACTCCGAGGGAAAACCTCGCCGACCCGGAGTACATGAAGAAGCACTACTACGAGTGGACCGACCAGACCACCGGGCGCAAGGAGCTGCGGATCAAGCACTCCGAGGCCGATCCGGCGAACCCGCCGCACCCGGTCGACCTCGTCGACGGCAAACCGGTGTTCAAGAACGACCGGCCCGCCGCGGAGTTCCTCGGGTTCGACGAAGCGCGGTCGACCACCCACGCGCCGCACCGCGACTACGACGGGAACGGCGGGCACGACACCGGAAACGGCCAGCACCACGGCGGCGGCGACACCGGGGCCGGGCATCACAACGGTCACGACTCCGGCGACGGCCAGCACCACGACGCCGGCGAACAGCACGTTCCCGGAACGCACTCGGACACGTCGAACTGGCGGGACAAGGACTACGACGCGATCGACGAGAAGGTCCGCGATCGCGAAACCAAGTACAACGACCTCAAGGACACCCCCACCGACTCTCCCGATTGGACAGACGCGCACAACGCGAAGAACCGGGCGTCGGAGGACCTCGGCGAGGAAGCTTCCGGCCACGCGGTGCGCGATCGCGTGCACCGTGAATTCACCGAGGCCCATCCGGGCCAGAACTTCGACGTCCGCGAACATCCGGACGCGCCGGAGGGGAGTCACCGCTACCAGGTCGTCGACGGCGACGGGAACGTCCGCGCGGACATCACCCCGCGCCACGCGACCGACGGCGGCGTGCGGGGCAACAGCAAGTTCGACCACATCTGGGAAGTCGACTACCACAACGGCGGAGAACCGCACTACCTCGTGCACGAGGCCAAGGGGCCGGGCGGCAAGCCCAGCAGCCGCTACGTGCACGCGGACAACCGGACGTACCGCCAAGGCCACCCGAAGTACTTCGACGACACGGTGAAGGCGATCGCGCGCACCGACCCCGACCTCGCGGACGCGCTCGAACGTGCGAAGCTCCAGAAGAGGCTCGACTATGTGGAGGTGCGGGCGTTGGTCGACCAGTCCGGGCCGAGGCACACGAACAGCGGCTACGACTACAAGCCGTTCAACGGTTACGACTACGAGTCGCCGATGACTCCGGCATCCGGTGAGGAATGAGATCGATGACCACCGTCCCCAGGCATTCCGTCGACGTCACCGTCGCGTGGAAGCAGATCGAGAAGCTGTCGCCGCAGGTGGCCTTCTACTTCGACTACATCACGCAGGACACCAGCGCGCTGGCGAACGTCCTGCGCCGGGAGCTGATGCTCGGGCAGTACCGCAGCGTGGTCGACCCGGACGCCGAGGACCCGGACACGTGGGGCGACCTCGCCCTCGCCGCACAAGCCGCGGCTGCCGCCTTCGCCGCGGCGAACGCACCGGAAGGCCAGGAGGTCGACGCGGTGATCGGCCGCCCGCGGCGCTTCGCGGCCACCGGCCCCACCGAACGCACGGACCCGGGCGCGTGGCTGACCGCGGCGTGGCTCGCCGTGATCCAGCGGGACGACGTGCTGATCCAGCAACTGGCCGCCGTGCCGCTCGACGTGCTGCGCGCCTCGGGCATCGAACACGACGCCTACATGTACCCGTGGGTCGAAACGCTGCAGACGTTCCTCGCGCACCGCGAGGTCACCCCGGAGATGTTCCTGCCCGCGATGGACGGCACCGACCCGGACACCGCGCAGTACACGCCGCCCGCGGCGATGCTGCAGCTCGTGTACCCGCCGATCCGGATGTTCTACTACGTGCTGCGCCGGGACAACGAGAAGTTCGCCGACGCGTTCGTCGCCGCGCTGGAACGGCACCGCGAGTACTGGACCGCCGAGGACCGCGCCGACGATCCCGACGGGTTCCTCGCGCTGGCCCCGCTCGCGGTGGCCGTGCTCGCCCGCTCGGTCGGCATGACGTTCGACGTGCAGTCTGGTTACACGCCGGCCAACCTGCTCGCGGGCATCCGCCCGCCGCGGAACAGTTGACGGAAATGACGCGTTCGCCCGGCGAGGAGCCGCAGAAACCATGACCCGGCCACCGGTGCCGCTCAGTCCTGCCCAGCAGCAGGACCTCGTCCAGCAGATCGGCCAGGCGGCCGCGGCCGCGCTGCCCGCGGGCTGGCAGCAGCTGCAGGTCGTCTGCCGCGCCGCGGGACGACATGTGGAAGTGGACGTCAACGTCCTCGCCCCGGACAACCGGACCTACCCGGTCCAGCCGCATCCGGAGCTGCCGCGGCTGTTCGGCGCACTGCGCACCGGGATGTACCAGCCGGGCCGCGGCACGTGGCTGAGCGCGACCCTGGTGTTCTCGCCGCAGCGGCCGCCGTTCACGGACTACCAACCGGACGCCGAACCACGCTGGCGGCAAATCCCGCCGCCAATCGGCTTCCAGGACGAACTGCGGTTTTTCCCGCGCGAGGACCGGTTTGTGCCGCCGTGGCTACGCCATCGGGCCGGTTCGGCGGTACCTCCTCCGGCGGTTCCGGGCGCGGGCGGTCCGACGCCGCCGCCTGCCGGTGCTGGTGCTGGTGTTGCTGCTGGTTCTGGTGCTGGACAGCCGGTTCCGCCGCACGTCCCCGGCTCGGGCCCTGCGGTACCTCCGCCCTTGCCGGATTCAGGGCAAGTCCCGCCGCCCCTGCCGGATTCAGGGCAAGTCCCGCCGCCCCTGCCGGACTCGGGGCAGGTCCCGCCGCCCTTGCCGGGCGTGGAAAACCCGGTGCCCTCGACAGGGCCTGCGACGCCTCCACCGCTGCCCGGTACCGAACAGGCCGCGGATGCTGAGCAATCTGCTCCCGCGATCCCGGTCGACCAGCCCAACACGCCCCCACCGCTGCCCGGCGCAGGACCGGCCGCAGATATCGCGCAGCCTGTTCCGGCGCTCCCGGTGGACGAACCCAACGCGCCCCCGTCACTGCCCGGTGCAGAACAGGCCGCGGACGCGGAGACGCCCGCTCGGGCGCTTCCCATGGACGACAACGCGCCCCTGCCCGAGGCAGGCCAGCCCGCAGACTCTGCGCAATCCATTCCCGCGCTCCCCGTCGACGAACCCACCACGCCCCCACCGCTGCCCGGCACCGAACAGGCCGCGGACGCTGCCCAGCCGGTGACAGCGCTCCCCGTCCACGAGCCCCACACGCCACTGCCCGAAGCAGGCCAACCTGCAGACCCTGCGCAACCCATCCCCGCACTCCCCATTGACGAACCCATCACCTCCCCTCCGCTGCCCGACGCGGAGCAGGCCGTCTCCCCATCGCTCGCGGAAACAGCAGTCGCTGTCCCGGCGTCGGTTGGCGACGAGGCGCAGTCCGAGCCCAGCGAAGTCGCGGCGGCCGGGATCGCTGCGGAAACTTCCGGGCCGGAAGCAGCAGCTGACGAGGTTGCCGCAGAAGCACTATCGACTGCTTCCGTGCCGGAATCCGTTGTCGCCCAAGGGGAACAAGGGGAATCAGCGACCGCCGCGGGCCAGGCAGGCGAGTTGCGCACTCCGCGCGTCTATGACCGGTTCGACGAGGCGGGGAATCCGGTCGTCGAGCGGGAAGCGTTGTCGCCGGAGGAACGTGAGCGCGTTCTGTCTTATCTCGACAGCGCACCGGTCATCCTGGCGTCCCGCAGCAACGACACCGACGCCTTCGATCCGTCCCGCACGGACGCTGTTCCGCTGAATTTCCGGACCGACGGCAGCTGGGTGTGGCCCGGCGCGGTCGGCTATTACCTGCGTGAGCACGGGATTTCTCCGGATCCGGAGCTGGTCGAGCACATCCGGGCGGCCAACTACACCGTGCCCGAGGTGGACGAGGCGACGCAGCAGCGGATGCTGGCGGCGATGACCAGCCCGCCCGCTGAGGAGAGTCGTCCGGAGCAGCCCAGTGCACTACAGGATCCTGACGAGTTGCTGAGCGAGATCTCGGCGGCGCTCGTCGCGGCTGCCCCGCAGGGGTGGCAGCGGATCGTGTTCGACTTCATGGCGTTGGGCAGGCACGCGAACCTCGCGTGCGGCGCGCGGATGGCCGACGGCAGCACGCAGCAGGTGCCCGTCGCGCGGGAGCTGTCGAGGCCGTTGGCGCAGCTGCGGCGCAGCAAGTACGTCCAAGGCCGGGGCACCTGGTACACGCTCTCGCTGGCCATCGACCCGCCGTCGAGTTACCAGGCCAGCTTCAACGAGGACGACGAGCCGGCCTTCCACACGCCTCCCCGGCCCGAGGATTACGCCCTGGACCAGGAGCTTTACCCGCGCGACGAGGACTACCTCCCGCTGTGGTTCAGCCTCCGGCTGCCGGAGAGTCCACAGTAGACAGTCAGGGGACGATCGTGAACCCGGCGTCGGCGAGGGCGGCTTCGACGTCCTTGCAGTGCTCCGGGCCGCGGGTTTCCAGGGCAAGAGCGACGTCGACCTCGCCCAGGGCGAGGCTGCCGGAGATGCGGGAGTGCTCGACGTCGAGGACGTTCGCGCCCAGCTCCTTCACGCACGACAGCACCGAAACCAGCGAGCCTGGACGGTCCGGCACGCGCAGGTGCAGCTTCAGGTAGCGGCCGCCGGCGGTCATGCCGTGTTGGATGATCTGTTGCAGCAGCACGGGATCCACGTTGCCGCCGGAGAGGATCGCCACCACCGGCGGCTCGAACGCGCCGGGGTGCTGCAGCAGCGCGGCCATTGAAGCGGCACCGGCCGGTTCCACGACCAGCTTTCGCCGCTCGAGGCACAGCAATACCGCACGAGACAAGGATTCCTCGGTGACCGTCACGACGTCGTCGACCAGCGACTGGACGTGCGCGTAACTGATTTTGCCCGGTTCGCCGACCGCGATGCCGTCCGCCATCGTGTGCACCTCACGCAGCCGGACCGGCGCGCCTGCCTCCAGCGACGACGGATACGCGGCGGCGTCCTCGGCCTGGACGCCGATCACCCGGATGTCCGGATGCAGCGCCTTCACCGCGGCCCCGACCCCGCCGACTAGCCCGCCGCCGCCCGTCGGGACGAGGATCGTTTTCACTCCTGGCACCTGTTCGAGAATCTCCAGGCCGACGGTGCCCTGGCCGGCGATGACGTCGGCGTGGTCGAACGGGTGGATGAAAACCGCGCCGGTGCGCTCCGAGAACGCGATGGCCTCGGCGAGGGTTTCGTCGACGACAGCACCGTGGAGATGGACCTCCGCGCCGTAACCGCGGGTCGCGGCGAGTTTCGGCAGCGGCGCACGCAGCGGCATGAAGACGGTCGAGGAAATGCCGAGCAGCGACGACGCCAGCGCGACCCCCTGCGCGTGGTTGCCGGCGCTGGCCGCGACGACGCCGCGCGCGCGTTCCTCGGCGGTCAGGCCGTGGATGCGGGTGTAGGCGCCGCGGATCTTGAAAGAGCCGGTGCGCTGCAGGTTCTCGCACTTGAGGTACACCGGTCCGCCGTGCGGCCGGCGCAGGTCGCGGGCGTGCTCCATCGGCGTGACGCGGGTGATGCCCTCGAGAAGCTTCCGAGCTTCCTGGATGCGCTCGACGCTGACCAGTTCCATGGCGCCGATGATGCCACCGACGGACGGCCGGGGTGCGCCGCCCGCCGGACCGGTACCCTGATAACGGCAGCCACACATGATCAGGGAGTGCGACCATGGCACGCGCGCAGCACGGGACCACCGCCCGGGCCAAGTCCCGAGCCCAGTCCCGCACCGGTCTGCTGCCGCTAGCCGCGGGCATCCTCTCCGCGGTGGCCCTCACCGGAGCCGCCTTCGCGACGGTCGAAGCGGCCGCCTGCACCGGCCCCGCCCAGTACATCCGGCACGACAACCACATCGAACTGGTCGGCGGCTGCGTGAACGGCACCGAACTCCCGGCGACGACCGGGACCCGGCAGGCCAATGCGATGCCGGAGAACAGCAAGCCCTGAGGCTGGCCGCGGGCCGGTTTGGCTCGGTGGTGCTGGGGTTAGGCGAGATGGGGAAATTGTTCGCCGCGGTGGCAGGTTTGGCCGGAGCGCCTGGGAACGGGCAAGAACTCAGCGCGGCGGACAGCGGTTGACCGAGGGGTTGAGCCGAAGCCACGCACCAGATTCCGCGCGATGGCCGGTCGACCACGGCAGGCTCCACCGAAAGCTCGCCTGGGATTCGCTGAGGCTACGAATCCAACAGAACCCTGCCGCCGGAGAGATGGATGCGGCAAACGGCTTTGACCGGGGAGACTTCGGCCGAAGCCACGCACCAGATCCCGCGCGACGGGCCGATTCAACCACGGCAAGCTCCACCGAAACCCCACGCGGGATTCGCCGAGACGGCGAATTAGCGAGGTTCCGCCGCCGAAGCGCCCGGAAACAAGCAAGAACCGGGTACGGCAAGCGGCTCTGACCAGGCAGACTCCGGCTGAAGCCACGCACCAGATCCCGCGCAACGGGCCGATTCAACCACGGCAAGCTCCACCGAAACCCCACACGCGATTCGCCGAGACAGCGAATTAGCAAGGTTCCACCGCCGAACCGCCCCGAAACGAGCAAGAACCGGGTACGGCAAACGGCTTTGACCAGGCAGACTCCGGCCGAAGCCACGCACCGGGTCGCGCGTGACGGACCACTTCGGTCGTAGCGAGGTCTGCCGAAGGCTCACGCCGGATTCGCTGAGGCAGCGGAGTCCGGCTGCCGGGGTCGCCGCAGGACGAACGAGAACTCGGGCCGTGCGAGCAGCTTTGGGCCAAGCAATCTCATCTGAAGCCGCGCACTGGACTCCGGATTCGGCTGCCGTTGAGGACGAACCCCACCTAGGGACGGGGCACCGGAAACCAGCCCAGTGCCCCGTCCAAAGAAGAAAAGATCAGCCCAGCGCCTGCGTAAGGTCGGCCACCAGATCGCGGCCGTCCTCGATGCCCACCGAGAGCCGGATCAGGTCTTCCGGGACTTCCAGCGTCGAGCCTGCCGTCGAGGCGTGCGTCATCTTCCCCGGGTGCTCGATCAGGCTTTCGATCCCGCCCAGCGACTCCGCCAGCACGAACAGCTTCGTCCTGGACGCGACCTCCAGTGCGGCTTCCTCGCCGCCCGCCACGCGGAACGACACCATTCCGCCGAAGCGGCGCATCTGCTTCGCCGCTACCTCGTGGCCGGGGTGTTCCGGGAGGCCGGGGTAGTAGACCTTGGTGACCTTCGGGTGCTTCGCCAGCGTGCGGGCGACCAAATCGGCGTTGTCGCTGTGCCGTTCCATCCGCAGGGCCAGCGTCTTGAGACCACGCAGGGTCAGCCACGCGTCGAACGGGCCGGGGACGGCACCGGCGGCGTTGCGCAGGTAGAAGAGCTGCTCGCGCAGTTCGTCCTCGTTGGTGACGACCGCACCGCCGACGACGTCTGAGTGGCCGCCCAGGTACTTGGTGGTCGAGTGCACCACGATGTCCGCGCCGAGGGCCAGCGGGGTTTGCAGGTACGGCGTCGCGAAGGTGTTGTCCACGACCAGCCGGGCGCCCGCGTCGTGGGCGGCACCGGCCAGCGCGGCGATGTCGGCGATGCCCAGCAGCGGGTTGGTCGGCGACTCGCACCAGATCAGCTTGGTCTCCGGACGCATCGCGGCCCGTACGTCGTCGATGCGGCTCAGGTCGGCCACCGTGTGCTCGACGCCCCACAGGCTGAGCACCTTGTCGATCAGCCGGAACGTGCCGCCGTACGCGTCGTTGCCAAGCACCAGGTGGTCGCCGGGGCGCAGGACCGTGCGCAGCACCGCGTCCGACGCCGCCATGCCGGACGCGAACGCCAGCGTGTGCCGGGCTCCCTCGAGCGAGGCGAGGGCTTCCTCCAGCGCGGTCCGCGTGGGGTTCGCGGTGCGCGAGTACTCGTAGCCGCCCTCGCGGGTGCCGCCTACGCCGTCCTGCGCGTACGTGGACGTTTGGTAAATCGGCACGATGACGGCACCCGTGCGGGGATCGGGCTGCTGCCCGGCGTGGATCGCGCGTGTTTCAAAACCCAGGACGGAGTAGTCGTCGGCCATGGTTCCCAGGGTACGGGGCACCCCCGACAATCCCATCAGCTGGGAGCCAACTCACCATGCGGGAGAGGCTGCCGGTACAAACCCGCACCGGCAGCCCCGCGGTCACCAGCTCTGCGGCGGCGGGTACGCGCCCTGCTGCGCGGGCGCGCCCGGACGGTAGTTGACCCAGTCGACGGTCGGCTTCACGATCGCCAGCACCAGGGTCGCGACCGGCGGGATCAGCCTGACCAGCGTGGCACCGATGCCCGCGCCCAGAATCTGCGCGCTGCTGCTGCCGTGGAAACCCGAGGTCGCGGCCGAGAAGATGATGATCGACACGATTTGGAACGCGATCGCCAGCCCACAGCCGACAATCGTGCACAGCCGCGCGGACGGCTTGTGCAGGAACAGGCCGATGCCGCCGTAGAACAGCAGGCCGACGAGGGCCGCCTCGACGACCAGCGTCAGGTAGAACTGCCAGAGCAACGTGTCGATGTTCGAGATCACCACGACCGAGGCGATGACCGCGATGATCGCGAAAACGCCGCCGAGGATCGCGAGAATCCCCGCGATGATCGCGGTCGCGCCGTTCGGTTTCGGCTGGTACACGCCAGGCCCGCCCGCGTAGGCCGGGTACGGCTGCCCGGCGGCCGGCGGGGCGAACGGCTGCTGCGGCGCACCGGGGTACGGCTGCGCCGGCGTCGGCTGGCTCGCCGGGTAGGGCTGCCCGGGGAACGGGCCGCTCTGCGGCTGCTGATCCTGCGGGTTCTGGGGGTAGGTCACGGGGAGTCCTCGGTATTTCTGTTCCCGCCGGGCGGCGGGTGGAATGCCTGTATCGTGCCAGGCCCGCCCCGTTTTCGGGGCGGATTTACCACTGTCGCGACGGTGACGAAGCAGGCACCACGGGTACGCGATAACGCAGGTAGCCGAAGGTCCGCGGCAACCCCGCGAACACGAGCACCAGCAGCACCGCGGCCGTCAGCGCGACGCGGTCGAGCGCGGCGAAATTCTCGAAGCGCAGCAACGTCCGGAAGTAGTCGACGTACGCCGGGGAACCACCGAGCGCAGGCTCCAGCAGAAGCGCGCCGAGTGCGAGCAACGCGCCCGCGATCAGCAGCACAGCTCCTGCTGTCGCACGGAAAAAGGTCGCGATCGCGCCGATCAGCAAGACCAGCGAAGCGCCCAGGTACGCGGCGAGATCGGCGAGGGTCAGCGGCGAGAGGTCGCCGAGGCTGAACCCGGACGGAATGTCGAGGAACAGCCTTGCCGGAAGATAGCCGGACGTCGCGGCGGCGATGAGCCCGAACAACGCGGCGGCGATCGCGGTGCTCCCGTTCGGCCGGTACGGCACCGGATCCGCCGCGGGCGATTCCCGTTCCCGCTGCCGTGCCGGAAGTCCGTGCAGGCCGCTCACGGGAGGTCCCCCTCGGGCTGGGAAGGCGATTCGGACGGCGCTCACCCTAGCCCGGAAATGCGCGATTGGGGACCGGCTTGAGCGCATGTGCGCCGCAATTCCCCCGGCTGCCGGAACGGCCGGGAAAAGGCCACCACCTTTCCCGGAATCCCGCGAAAAAGAGACCGGAAACGACGAAGGGCGCCGCCGTCGTGAGACGGAGGCGCCCTTCGCGGAAATTCAGCGGCTCACCACTGCTGCGGCGGCTGCTGGCCCGGCTGGCCGTAACCGGGAGGCGGCTGCTGCCCGCCCGGCGGCGGGTACTGGCCCGGCTGGCCGAAACCGCCCGGCTGCTGCGGCGGCTGGCCGTAACCCGGCTGCTGGCCCGGCTGGCCGTAGCCGGGAGGCGGCTGCTGCCCGAAGCCCGGCTGCGGGTTCGCGCCGCTGCCCGGGTTCGGACCGCCCGGCTGCGGGAAGCCCCCGCTGCTCGGGTTGGGTCCGCCCGGAGGCGGGAACCCGCCCGGCTGCGGCTGGCCGAAGCCCGGCTGTCCGCCGCCGAAGCCGCCCGGCTGCTGCGGTCCGCCGGGGCCTGCCGGTCCGCCGGGGCCGCCCGAGGACGAGCCGAGGCCGACGTACTGCGAGGTCGCCGGGATGATCGCGACCACGCCGACGATCAGGATGATGATGCCGAGGATCAGCGTCAGCATGCCGCCGCCGCTCGTCGCGCTGGAACCCGCGCCGCCGTACTTGTCGGCGAAGGAGCTGCTGACCGACGTCCCGGACTTCGCCAGGATCGAGAACAGCAGCAACAGCACGCCGCCGACCAGCACGGCGATCGGAGCGAGCTTGCGCATCACGGCCGCCCGGGAGGCCATCGCCAGCGCGACGCCGCCCGCCAGCGCGACCACCGCGCCGACCAGGATCATGATCACGTACAGCCAGAGTGTGCCCGGCGAAGCGAGACCGGCCTCGTCGAACAGCTTCTGGTACCGGCTCGAGCTGTCGTACAGCTTCGAGTAGTCGCTGGTGTCGCTCATGTAGCTGAACGAGACGATCAGCGCGATCAGGGCGAGCACCGCGGTGACGCCGCCGGCGATGTAGCCGTACAGCGCGTTGCCGCCGCCGCTCGCGGGCGCGGCGGACGCGCCGAACGGAGCGGGCTGGCCGAAGCCCGGCTGACCCGGCTGCCCGGGCTGGCCGAACGCGCCCTGCGGCGGAGCGCCGAAGCCGCCCTGGTCGTACCCGCCCGGCTGGCCGAAGCCCTGCGGCGGCTGGCCAGGCTGACCCGGCTGCCCGGGCTGACCCGGCTGGCCGAAGCCCTGCGGGGCGCCGAACCCGGCGACCGCGGCCGGGTTGTCCGCGGCGCTCGGCGGCGGGGCGTACGGGATGTTCTGCGGCTGCTGGCTCGGCGGGACGAGCTGCGTCGACTCGGCGTTGCCCTCGGCGCTCACGGGGTTGACCACCTGGGTGGCGTTCGCGTCAGCCGGCTGTCCCGGCTGCACGACCTGCGTCGGTTCCGGGGTGTCGCCGAACGCGCCGCCGCCGTGGGAAGGCTGCTGCGGCTGGCCCGGCTGGACCACCTGGGTCGGCTCCGACGCGCCGAAGGGACTGTCCTGCTGCGGTGTAGGACCACTCGACGGGCCCTGCGGCGGCTGCTGTCCGCCGTCCCAGGGCTGGTTCGGTGGCTGCGGAGCACTCATGTGGGTCTTGAACCCCCTTGACGAGGACGCGAAAAAGTTCTATTCGGCCGTAACGCTATCGGATGCCCGGCCGGGACGCGCGAAGACGCCCCGACCGGCAGCCGTGAGGTTAGACCTATCGGCCCGCGAGGAACGCGAGCAAATCGTGCCTGGTGACGACGCCCGCCGGCTTGCCGTCGATCAGCACCAGCGCGCCGTCGGCCCCTTCGAGCGCCTTCATCGCGGCGCTCACCTGCTCGCCTGCCCCGATCGTGGGCAGCGGCGGCGACATGTGCGTCTCCAGCCGGTCGGCCAACTGGGCCTTGCCGGTGAACAGCGCGTCGAGCAGGTCGCGCTCGTTGACCGCGCCGACCACCTCGGCGGCCATCACCGGCGGTTCGGCGCTGACCACGGGCATCTGGCTCACGCCGAATTCCGACAGGATGGCCACCGCCTCGGCGACCGTCTCGTTCGGGTGCGAGTGCACGAGGCTGGGCAGCGCGCCGGACTTGCGGGTCAGCACGTCGCCGACCGTCGCGCCGGAGGAATCCGGCGGGAGGAAGCCGTAGGACGACATCCAGGCGTCGTTGAAGACCTTGGTGAGGTAGCCGCGGCCGCCGTCGGGCAGCAGCACGACCACGACGTCGTCCTCGGTCAGGTTCTCGGCCAGCTTCAGCGCGGCGGCCACGGCCATCCCGCACGAACCGCCGACCAGCAGGCCCTCCTCGGTCGCGAGCCGGCGCGTGGTCTCGAACGAGTGCGCGTCGCTGACCGGGATGATCTGGTCCGCGACGTTCCGGTCGTAGGTCTCCGGCCAGAAGTCCTCGCCGACGCCCTCGACCAGGTACGGCCGTCCGCTGCCGCCGGAGTACACCGAGCCCTCGGGATCAGCCCCGACGACCTGGACGCGGCCGTCGCTGACCTCCTTCAGGAACTTGCCGGTGCCGGAGATCGTGCCGCCGGTGCCGACGCCGGCGACGAAGTGGGTGATCTTGCCGTCGGTCTGCTTCCAGATCTCCGGGCCGGTGGAGTGGTAGTGGCTGGCCGGGTTCTCCGGGTTGGCGTACTGGTTGGGCTTCCAGGCGCCCTCGATCTCGCGCACGAGCCGGTCGGACACGTTGTAGTACGAGTCGGGGTGCTCCGGCGCGACCGCGGTCGGGCACACGACGACGCGGGCGCCGTACGCGCGCAGCACGTTGCGCTTGTCCTCGCTCACCTTGTCCGGGCAGACGAACACGCACTGGTAGCCCTTGCGCTGGGCGACCATGGCGAGCCCGACCCCGGTGTTGCCCGAGGTGGGCTCCACGATCGTGCCGCCGGGGCGCAGCTCTCCGGAGGCCTCGGCGGCTTCGATCATCCGCAGCGCGATCCGGTCCTTCACGCTGCCGCCCGGGTTGACGTACTCGACCTTGGCGAGCACGAGCGGCTTGAGCCCCTTGGTCAGCGAGTTCAGCTTGACCAGCGGGGTGTTGCCGACGAGGTCCACGATGTGTTCTGCGTACTCCACGCGACCAGCCTAAACAGACGGGTGCCGGACCGGCTAGCGCGGGACCAGGCGGAGCCAGCCGTCGTCGCCGGGCTCCTCCGCCCAGCCGGCGGGCCAGGCGCGGCGGTAGCCGGGTTTCGCGAGGGCTCCGGCCAGCCGGACTCGCGCGTCCTCGACGAATTCCGCGTGCTTTTCGAACTTCGCGCCGCGGAATGCGTCGCGTTCGCCGCCGATGACGACGCCGCGGAAGTCCGCGCGTTCTTTGAAAGTCGCTTCGGTGAAATCCGCTTTGGTGCGGAATTCGGTGTAACAAAAGGTTGATTCTTCAGTGAACGTAGTTTCGTGGCAGACGATGGAACGGATCCGGCAGTAGGTGAGCGTCAGCTCGACGAGCCGCGCGCCGGAGAAGTCGAGGTCGATGTCCGGCCAGTACGACCCAGCCGGCTCCTCGCCGCCGCCCGGGCGCAGGTGCAGCATCAGGATCCGCTGCGCGGCCTTGCGCACCTGCGTCTCTTCGGCCGTGCCGTCCAAGGGCATCCGCAGGTACGCGCAGACGACGTTGACGATGGTCTGCCGCTGGTCCGCGTGGTCCTGGGCGAGCCGTTCGAGCGCGTACAGCCCGGCCAGCCGGACCGGGGCCTTGTCGCTGCCGAGCTGGTCGGCGGCCTTGCCGTACATGTCGGTGATCCGGCGCTGGGTCGCGTCGTGGTCCTTCTGCTCCAGATCCAGTTCCGCGGACCGCTGCCGCCGCGCGGCGAGCAGGAGCGCGGCCGCGCCGCCGGTCCCGACGACGATGCTCGAGGCCGTGCGCAACGCGTCGAGCCGCGACGAATCCGCCGGAGTGCCGCCGCCGAGCAGCCACAGCAGCAACGCCGCCGCGACGGCCGCGAGCAGCACGATGCCGGTCCCCCACCACGCGATCGTGCGCGTGGACAACACCCGGTTGCGCTCTGTCACGGCGGAAATCCTCCCACGGACGCAAGGTGGTGCATGTCGCCTTCGGCTTTCGGACGGACGCCGGAGGCGGCAAGATGGTGAGCAACCGCTTAGTGCCGCCGACCCGAGGATGTGTCTGTCATGCCCGAAGCCGTCATCGTCTCCACTGCCCGCTCCCCGATCGGCCGCGCCGGGAAGGGCTCTTTGGTCGGGATGCGCCCCGACGACCTCGCCGTGCAGATGGTGCGCGCGGCACTGGACAAGGTGCCCCAGCTGGACCCGGCCGACATCGACGACCTGATGCTCGGCTGCGGGCTCCCCGGCGGCGAGTCCGGCTTCAACATGGGCCGCGCGGTGGCCGTCGAGCTCGGCTACGACCACCTGCCCGGCTGCACGATCACCCGGTACTGCTCCTCCAGCTTGCAGACCACCCGGATGGCGCTGCACGCGATCAAGGCGGGCGAGGGCGACGTCTTCATCTCGGCGGGCGTCGAGGCCGTGTCGCGGTTCGCCAAGGGCAGCTCCGACTCCTGGCCGGACACGCACAACCCGCTGTTCGCCGACGCCGAGGCGCGCACCAAGGCGACCGCCGAGACCGGTGCGGACAGCTGGCAGGACCCGCGCGAGAACGGGCAGCTCCCGGACGTCTACATCGCGATGGGCCAGACCGCGGAGAACCTCGCGCGGCTCAAGGGCGTCACCCGCGAGGAGATGGACGAATTCGGCGTGCGGTCACAGAACCTCGCCGAGAAGGCCATCGCGGACGGCTTCTGGGCCAAGGACATCACGCCGGTCACGCTGCCGGACGGCACGGTCGTGTCGAAGGACGACGGGCCGCGCGCGGGCGTCACGATCGAGGGCGTGTCCGGGCTGAAGCCGGTCTTCCGCCCCGACGGCCGGATCACCGCGGGCAACTGCTGCCCGCTCAACGACGGCGCCGCGGCTGTCGTGATCATGTCCGACACGAAGGCGCGCGAGCTGGGCCTGACGCCGCTGGCGCGCGTCGTGTCCACCGGCGTCACCGGACTGTCGCCGGAGATCATGGGCTACGGCCCGGTCGAGGCGTCGAAGCAGGCGCTGTCCCGCGCCGGACTGTCCATTTCGGACATCGACCTGGTCGAGATCAACGAGGCGTTCGCCGCGCAGGTCATCCCGTCCTACCGCGACCTGGGCATCGACCTCGACCGGCTGAACGTCAACGGCGGCGCGATCGCCGTCGGCCACCCGTTCGGCATGACCGGCGCGCGGATCACCTCGACGCTGATCAACTCCCTGCAGCACCACGACAAGCAGTTCGGCCTCGAGACGATGTGCGTCGGCGGGGGCCAGGGCATGGCGATGGTGCTGGAGCGGCTTTCCTGAATCCCCGGCCCGACCCCGGCCTGGCTCAGCTCCCGGGAAAAGTCCGTGAGGGGAACCCTGAGGGACTCTGATTCCCTCAGGGTTCCCCTCACGGACCTCGGGGGCGCATTT